>JBEVLJ010000206.1:0-8931 GCA_040509195.1 Acidimicrobiia bacterium | reverse complement strand
CCGGAGATCCAGCAGGACCTGGGCCTCTCCCCCACCGGCGTGCAGTGGATCGTGAACGCGTACCTGCTCACGCTCGCCGCGTTCTTCGCGTTCGGCGGCCGCATCTCCGACATGTTCGGGCACAAGCGCCTCGTGGTGATCGGCGTGGTGGTGTTCACCGCGGGCTCGATCATGAACGGCCTCACACCCACCGGCGACGTTGCCGAAGCGTGGTTCATCGTGTTCCGCGCGGTGCAAGGGTTCGGTGCCGCGCTCATGCTGCCCGCCGCGCTCGCGATCGTCGTCGGCGCATACGAGCTGCGCGAACGCGGCAAGGCGCTCGCGATCTTCTTCGCGATCACCGGCGGCCTCACTGCCGTCGGCCCGATCGCCGGTGGCTACCTCAGCGAGTGGACGTGGCGCGCGATCTTCTGGATCAACGTGCCGGTCGCAATCATCGCGTTGATCCTGATCGCGAAGGCGAAGATCGCCGACGAGCGTCATCCCGCGCCGATCGACGTGCCCGGGCTCGTGCTCATCGTCGGCGGCATGGGCCTCAGCGTGCTCGGGCTGCAACAAGCGAGCCAATGGGGCTGGGACGCGGTCGAGACGTGGGCGTGCATCGTGGGTGGGCTCGCGCTGCTCGTGGTGTTCGCGTTCGTGGAGACGCGGCGCGCGAACCCACTCATCCGCGTCGCCATCTTCGAGAACCGCGCGTTCACCGTGCAGAACCTCGTGTTGTTCTTCTCGATGATCGCGTTCATCCCGGTGTTCTTCTTCGCGAGCATGTACGCGCAGATCGCACTCGGCGAGTCGGTGTCGGACGCGGGCCTCTACTTGATGACGTTCTTCGCCGGGTTCGCGGTGGCGTCGCAGTTCGGCGGGCGCATGCTCGACAAGATCGGCGCGAAGGTGCCGGTGGTGCTCGGCTGCATCGTCGGCGCCGTCGGCTTCGCGCTGTGGGGCAACTCGCTCACCGACCTCGACTTCAACAACCAGTGGTACTTCATCGTGATCGCGGGCGCGGGCATGGGGTTGATGCTCGGGCCGTCGAACACCGATGCCATCAATCGCGCGCCGCGGGTGAGCTACGGCGAGGTGTCGGGTGTCACGCAGACCGTCCGCAATTACGGCGCGTCGCTCGGGATGGCGGTGCTCGGCAGCATCCTCATCAACCAGAACGTGTCGAACGTGGAGAAGACGCTGGCCGGGTTCGACGTGCCGACGTCGAAGGCCGAGGAGATCGCGCACAGCCTCAGCGGCTCGGGCGGCGGATCGCCGTCGGCCGCGCTCACCCAGCAGGCGGGGTCGAAGGCCGAGCAGATCTTCACCGCGGTACAGCACGACTTCGGACAGTCGTCTCGGGTGGTGTTCTTCCTGATGGCCGGCGCAATGGCCGTCGCCGGGCTCGTCGCGCTGATCGGCCTGCGCTCCGGTCGTCAAGCCGACCTGCCCGACGACGTGCCCGACGACGCCGACGCTCGTCCCCTCCCGACTTCCTGACGCCTCCCCGCGCCAGAGCGCGGTGAACTGACAGAAAGTCGGGGGGTTGGTTGGTGCAGCGCAAGGGATCCAGAGGGTCCCGATGAGTGTCACACCCCTCGTTGATACTGATCCTCGGAAGCGGCGGGCGCCGAGTTCCACAGGAGTTCGAGGGCGATGAGCGCAATCCCGATCAACCAACACATCAGCAAGGGCCGGGTCCTGGTGGCCGACGGCGTGGTCTATGTGCGCGAGCTCGAGGAGCACGACGACGAAGTGGCCCGCATCGTGGGCGAGGCCGACGACCCGGTCGCCGCCGCGAGCTCGTGCCTGCGCATCGGTGCCCGGGCGTTGCGGGCCGCACACGTGTCGGTGGATGTCGACGTGATCGAGCGTTCGTTCGCGGAGCTCGAGCACCGCTTCGAGACGCGCGTCAACACCGCGGTCGACGAGATCGCGCGCAGCACCGCGGAATTGCTGGATGAAGACGACGGCGCGCTCACCGGCACGCTCGGCACGTTCCGGGGCGAACTCGTTGGCCTGCTCGGCGACACGTTCGACGCCGATTCGAAGACCAGCGTGCTCGCGAAGATCGAAGACCTCGTGCTCGGCACGATGAAGGGCCTCATCACACCCGAGATCGACGACAGCCCCATCGGCCGGTTGCGCAAGGAGCTCGTCGACACCGTCCAGCGGGAGGTGAGCGACGTCGCCGACGAGGTGCGGCGCGTCACCGAGCACCTCGGCATCGTCGACGCCACCGAGGAGGTGTACGAGCAGACCACCGGGAAGGGCTTCGACTTCGAAGACCTCGTCGACGAATGCGTGAGCACGCTCGCGGTCGCGCACGGCGACCTCGCGGAGACCACCGGGCTCACGCAAGGCGCGACCGGCTCCAAGGTGGGCGACGAGGTGGTCACGCTCAACCGCGACGACACGCTCGGATGCGAGGCGTCGTTCGTGATCGAGGTGAAGAACCGCAAGCTCAACCTGCGCGCCACGCTCGCCGAGCTCGACGAGGCGATCGCCAACCGCGACGCGTACGCCGCGGTGGCGGTGTTCCGCTCGCAGGAGCAGGCGCCCACGTCGGTGCCGTTCATGTACACCGACGACAAGGCGATCGTGGTGCTCGATCCCGACGACGAAGACGACGCCGCGCTGCGGCTCGGCTACATGTGGGCACGCTGGACGGTGCGCAAGCAGCTCGCATCGAGTGAGGAGCAGGATGGCATCGACGTCGAGCGCGTGCGCTGCCTGCTGGAGGATGCGTCACGGGCGCTGGAGCGTCACGCCACCATCAAGCGGGCGCACACCGTCGCTCGCAAGGGCATCGACCAAGCCGGCGAGCAGGTGCAGTTGTTGGTGGCCGAGAGCCGCACCGCCCTCGACGACCTCGCGCTCGAGTTGCAGGGCTAGCCGTCAGTCCGCTTCCGTCGGGAGCGCGGCGCGAAGTGCTTCCACATCGTCGACCGTCACGGTGAGGCCGGGATGACGGACCTTTCCGAAGGAGTCGAGCCCCCGCACCGGGTCGCGGAAGTGGATGCACAGTCCGAGGGCGTTGTTGGTCGCGAACGTGAGGCCCTTGTCGACCGCCGACAGGCGCGCTGGGCCGATGGTCTTGATCACCGAGTACGGCCCGGTCACGTGACTCGTGACCACGTTGGTGAGCGGCGTGTCGACGAGCCACGGCCCGAAGCGCACGCGCAACCGCCCCGCGATCGGGTCGTCATCGACCTCCACGAACGCACGCGACTCGGTGACCCCGAACAGCAGATTGACTCGGTACTTCGAGTCGAACGCGAACGGGAAGCGCTGCGTGGTCACGGTCAGAACCCCCACGACGTCGCGCCGCCGGGGTCGTCGATCGACAGCGCGGTCGCGCGTTCGATGTCGAGTCGGTACACGCGCCACGGCGGTGGACCGGCCGACGGTGCGCTGAACGGCGCGGTCAGTGCCTCGCCGCTCTCGTCGACCTCCGCCGGCCAACCATCGTCCGCCCACCGCTTCGCCATGTCCGCGACGGTCGACGGGTCCGTGACCATCACGGCTCGGCCGCCGACGGTGAGGTCGAACTCTCGGGTGGACACACTCAGCGTGCAGCGCGGGTCGCGTGCGAGGTTGCGACCCTTGCGCGTGCGCTCGCCGGTCTCGAACCAGAACGCTCCGTCGACCCAGAGCGCACCGATGCCGGTCTGATGCGGCGTGCCGTCGCGGTTGATGGTGGCCAGCCAGCAGGTGTGACGATTGGGCCCACCGGTGTCGGGGCCCTGGGAGAGTCCGTGCTCGAGTCGGGCCTCGATGCGGTGCCAGTCGACCAGGGGCAGGTCGTAGAGATCAGCGAGATTGGTCGCGTGCATGGCGAGCAGACCTTTCACCCCGCTCGCGGCGGGGTCGTCGTCGATACCTTGACGCTGTACCCGTTGGCATGTCGATGCAGTCGGGTCCCGATCCCAAGGAGCTTCCCATGCAGACCGTGACCGCATACCTGAGCGTCGACGGCGCCGCCGCGGCGATCGATTTCTACTCGCGTGCGTTCGGCGCCAAGGAGCAGTACCGGCTGCTCATGGGCGACGGTCGCATCGGTCACGCCGAGATCGTGATCGGCGACACGCTCCTGATGCTGGCCGACGAGTTTCCGGAGATGGACATCCTCGGACCGCTGCAACGCGGCGGCACGAGCGCGTCGTTCACCGTCGAGGTCGACAGCGTCGACGCGCTCGATCGCATGTGGGCCGACGCGGTCGCAGCCGGTGCCACGGTGCAGTCGGAGCCGATCGATCAGTTCTACGGCTACCGCTCGGGCGCGCTGGTCGACCCGTTCGGTCACCGGTGGGGCATCCAGACCAAGCTCGAAAATGTGTCACCCGAGGAGATGCAGCGCCGCATGGAAGCAATGGGCGACGGCACGAGCTGACGTCGCGACCGCAGGCCGTCACTCGGCGCCCTCACTCGGCGAAGGGTGCCTCGGTGATCTCGGGCATCAGCACGTCGTCGGTCTGGGTGCGCACCTGCACCACGAGCACGCCGCTGATCGCGCCCAACACCGCCGCGCCGGCCGCGATCTGCAGCCCATTGAGTGACTGATCGAAGAAGATCCAGCCGCCCGCCGCGGTGACCACCACCGTGCCGAGCGTGATCACCGACGCTATGCCCACATTCACGTGCTTCTGCGCCCACGTCATCAATCCGTGGCCGAGGCAACCGGCGACCCACGCGAGCAGCACCACGTAGAGCCAGTCCTCGCTCGTCAACGCGGTGAACGACGACCCCCAGAGCAGGGCGATCGGCGTGACTGCGATGCCGGTGACGATGAACACGCCCGAGATGTACGCAGCGGCAGGCACCCCGCCCATGCGGGCGCGCTTGATGCTGAGCAGGTAGCCGGTCTGCGCGAGGAGGCTGAGCATGGCGAGCACGTCGCCCTTGACGCTCGCGCCGCTGGTGTTCCCGCCCGCGAGCACGAACGCCGCCACCGCGGCCATCGCGACCACCATCAGCACGATCTGCGCGCGTGCGAGCCGCTCGCCGAACATCGGCACCGCGGCGATCACGATGATCACGGGGCTGAGCGCGCCGATCAACACCGCGTTGGCGAGTGACGTCTCCTGGAACGACGCGAACCCGAGCGTCTGCGCGAACGCGAAGAAGAGACCACCCGGGATCGCGGCTCGGAGCCACCGCATCGTGAGGGGTGCTCTCGCCAGCCACGCGACGGTGAGCACCACGGGCACCGCGATCCAGTTGCGCCAGAACGCAATGGTGAGCGGCGACGCGTCGATGCTGCGCACGAACAACGGACCGAGGCCCCACACGAACGTGGTGACGACCACCGCGAGCGTGCCGAGGCGTTGCTCGCCCCCGACCTTGCCGGTGACGCGGCCAGCCAGACGCGCGGCGCGCGAATCGTCGCTCGCCGGCGCTGTGCTCATGACGGGCATTCGAGCGCGTCGGCGCGTGCAGGCGCCACTGCATTCGACCGAGCTGCCCCGCGGCAGCTGGTCACGCGGTGAGCGGCGAAGGCTCCACCGTCGCGTACGGCACCTTGCGCAGGATGCCGAGACGCATCCCGGCCACGATCGTGGCCAGCAACAACGACACCAACGCGAGTGCCGCGATCGCGCTGCGCACGCTCACCGGCACCGCGCCGTCGAGCGCGGCGATCGTGGTGAGGTTGAGCAGCGCGTGCACCACCGTCGCCGGGAGCAGCGCGCCGGTGCGGAGCACTGCGTACCCGAGCACCACACCGAGACACGCGAACGGCAGCGCGTGCAGCGAGTCGCTCATCTGGGCGACGTGACCAGGCAGCAGCATGAACACGAACCCCGCCGCGAACAGCGCGGTCGTGCCGGGCACCGCGCCCCAGTCTTCCGAGTTGCGCCAGTTCCGACCGAGCAGGCGCGCGGTGAGCGCCCCGACGAGCATCAGCACCGCAACGCGGTACACGAGCTCTTCACCCAGCGCGCCGATCACGAGGCCGACGCCGTCAGCGAGACCGCCCGGGTGTTGCGCGAACCGAAACAGGCCGAAGCACATCGCCGCGCCGCCGATGATGAGGAACTCACGCCATGCTTCGAGGTTGACGCGGTCGAGGCCGACGCGCTTCAGTCCGAGCAGCGCGACGAGCGCGAGGCCGAGTGGGAGCGCGGGTGAGATCGGGACGTCGCCGAGGGTACCGAGGGAGAGGTCGGCCCATGCGGTGTACACGTCGACCGCGATGGTGAGGGCGGCCAACACGAGGAGCGCGGGCGTGAGCGGCCAACGAGTCCAGCGACACCAGCGCCACACGCTCGTCGGTTCGGTCGTCGTCATCGGCTCGCTTCACCGGGCACTGCGGCGACCCCATCGATCACCGGACTGGTCATTCTGCCACGCAACGAGAGGTGTCAACCGCTCCAGGTGACTGGCCGCTCACGAAACTGCGCCCCCCAGACCGCACATCCGCGGAATGGGGGCGCAATTTCGGGGGGACGCGAGCGAGGCCGTCAGGCTTGGAGGACCGCTTCGGCCTCGATCTCGATGGCGACGTGCTTGCCCACGAGGACACCGCCGCCTTCGAGCGCCTGGTTCCAGGTGAGCCCGAAGTCTTCCCGGTTCACCTCGGCGGATGCGCTGAACGCGGCGCGGCTGCCACCCCACGGGTCGGTGATCGAGCCGTCGAACTCGACCTCGAGGTCGACGGTCCGCGTGACGTCTTTCACCGTGAGCTCACCGCTCACGACCCAGCGACCCTTGTCGCCGGGGCGCACGCCGGTGCTGCGGAAGTGCATCTTCGGGTGGTCGTCGGCGGCGAAGAAGTCGGACGACCGCAGGTGCTCGTCGCGCTTGGCGTCGTTCGTGTTCACGCTCGCGATGTCGATCTCGACGTTCACCGAGCTCTGCAACGGGTCGTCGCCGATGACGACGGTGCCGCTGAACTCGGAGAACTCACCGCGGCTCTTCGCCACCACGAGGTGACGGGCGACGAAGCCGACACGGGAATGGCTGGCGTCGAGGGCGTAGGTGCCGGCCACGGGAACCTCTCGGCCATCGACGGTGCGGGCGGTGGACGTGTGCTCGATGGTTGCGCTCATGTCGGGACCTCCAGGTCTCCTGGTGTGGCGGGGGGTTGGGGGGAGAGTCGATTCCTTGGTGCGGTGGATTTGTTGCTGTAGAAATAGTTGCGACTGGAAGAACTCTACACCGAGATGATTGCGAGTGCAACTGTTTCTTGGTATGATGGTTGCATGACCCCCGACCCCGTCCTCGACGACCCTCGTCTCACCACCGCCGGGCTGTTCTTCGAGGCGTCGGCCGGACTGCAGAAGGCGCTCGAGCGCCGGCTCAACGACGAGTGCGGGCTGTCGGTGCAGTGGTTCGAAGTGCTCGTGCGCCTCGCCCGCTCGCCCGACCAGCGCCTGCGCATGTGCGACCTCGCGTCGCAGGTCGCGATGTCGCCGAGCGGGCTCACCCGAGCCATCGACCGCCTCGAAGCCGAAGGGCTCGTCGCACGAGAGCACTGCCCCACCGACCGCCGCGTCGCGTGGGCGCAACTCACCCCGGCCGGGCTCGCGCGCATCGAAGCCGCCGTACCGATCCACTTGCAGCACCTCGACGACCACCTGTTCAGCGCGCTCGACCACGACGACGTCGCCGCGCTCGACCTGTCACTGCGGCGACTGCGCGATCAGGTGAACCCGGGCGCGACACGCGTCAGCACCGACACGCACCCCGACTGACGGCGTGCACGGTGCGCGCCGCGCCCGGAGCGGGCGCGTAGCGTGAAGTGGTGGAACGGCAGGCAGGGCTCGGGCGCAGTCTCGGCGAAGTCATCGAATCGCTCACACCCGTGGAGCCCGACGTCGCGTTGACCCGCGGCAACGATCTGCACGACATCACGCCGCAGCTCTACCGTCTCATCGTCGACGTGCAAGACCTCCGGGCGCGCGTCGACCAGCTCGAAGCGGCAGGCGAACCCGGCGGCAACGGCGCGAAGTCGGGCAAGTCCAAGAAGAAGAAGCACTCGGGCGGGAAGAAGTCGAAGAAGCCCTAGCCGCGCGAACATGGTCGGGTGATCCCCAACTTCCGGGCGGTGCCGCAACAGCTGAACGACCGGTCGCGTGCCGTCGTCGACAGCGCGCTCGACCGGGTGTTCGCCGAGCCGTATGCGGTGGCGACGCCCGAGGAGTTCGAGCGGTTGATGGTCGAGCACCACGGGTCGCACAGTCCGGGCGGGCTTGCCAGCGCGGGTGCGATCGCCGCGTTCGTGCGCTCGGCCACGCCGATGGCCGAACGAGCGCTGAAGTTCACCAAGGTCGGTTCGAACGCGGCCGGGAAGTTGCCGTTCGTCGGCACCAAGGCGTTGAAGTACGCGGTGATGGCGATCCCGGTGGCGATGTCGCTCACGTCGAGCGCGCGTCGCGGCGTGCACGAACTGCAAGTGCTCGCCTCCTACTTGATTCATCGGTTCCGCGCCGTGGGCGTGGAACCAGATCGCTCGCTGGTGCGCGCGCTCACCATCGCGATCACCGTCGATCCCGACCGACGCATCGACGTCGACGTACTGGGCACGAAGAGCGCCGGGCGCACCAGCGCGGGACTCGGCGGTCAGTGGATCTTCCGTTCGATCGGCACGGATTCGCGGACCGCGGTGCTCACGCGCGCGGACCGTCAGCTCGCGGCCATCGAACGCCTCGACCTGCGCGACCTCGCGGAACGGTGGTCACGAGAGCGCCGTACCATTGACGTCGAACCCAACGACTGAGCCGAAAGCCAAATCTGAACAGAAGGCGAGGAGGCTGCGATGCGCGCCACCGATCAACTTCCCGAGCCGCCGCGCTGGGGCGGCATCAACCACCTCGCGCTCGTCACGCCCGACATGGACGCGACGGTGCGCTTCTACGCCGGCACGCTCGGCATGCGCCTCGTCGCGACCACGATGGCCGGACCGATGCGGCACTACTTCTTCGAGATGGCGCCGGGCAACACCATCGC
>JBEVLJ010000205.1:0-3499 GCA_040509195.1 Acidimicrobiia bacterium | reverse complement strand
AGCATTGGCATGGCTGACCGATGTCGCTGGCCTCTCCCGCGAGGACGCCACCGCGCTCATGCGCTGGTCAGCTCACGCCATGCTCGACGCCACGACTCGGGCCCGATTGGGAATCGGAAAGAAGAGGCCGGGTGGTCGACGCGGCGCTGCGCCGTCTCCGTGAGTGGGAATCGTGGCGTCGAGTCCACCGCGCCGTACTCGGCGCTCGGGTGGGCCAGGTTCGCGAATTCGCTGCGCCCATAACACGCGTCGTTGAGGCGCGGTCGCCACGTCACCTGCCGCCGGCTGGAGGCGCCGTCGGATGCGTTGGCGGGCCTATGTATGCGCCGCGCCGGGCTGCGACCGTCGGAGTCGCTACCGGGTGGCGGTAGGTCAAAGGTCGAGTTTGCCCTTCGCGATACAGATCGCGAGGTGGGCCTCGAGGACGGCGTCCCGGGTAGCTGGCGACAGGCCCGAGTCCGCTTCCGCTGCCGCCTTGGCACTGTCGCCGGCCTGTTCGAGCTCGATGACGGCCACGCGTACATCGGGGGATGCCACTGCCTTGTCTGCCTTCTTGGCGAACTCGTTCACCACCGCCACGAGCACCGGTGATGATCCCTCGTCGCGCTGAACGGCTTGACGCGCGCTGTCGATTTTGACCCGAGCTTCCTGGAGTCGCTCTGCGGTTGTCGCCACGGCTGAAGGCTACGCCCGGTGCGTCGGACGCGTGTGCTCGTCGTGTTGTGGCGCGTTGAGCGGCGGTGGAGGATGCTTGGCGTCCCGACACGACCAGAGGAGGAGCGATGACCGCGACGGAGCAGAGCGCGCCGGCAGACCAGGCCGCGGCCAGGCAGGCGATCGCGGAGTTGAAGGCCCGGTACTTCCGCCTGATGGACACCAAGGACTGGAAGGCGATGCGCGAGGTGTTCGCGCCCGAGGCCGTGATCGACATGCGCGAGGAGCGCCAGCGGTTGATCGACGCCGGCTGGGCCGCGTTGGAGGACAACGGACCGCGCGATGTCCCTCGCTCGCGCGACGACATCATCGCCGACTACGAGCGGTCGGTGCAGGGGCTGCTCACGGTCCACCACGGGCACATGGGGGAAATCGAGTTCCAGTCGCCGAGCGACGCCACCGGCATCTGGGCCATGGAGGACATCGTCCGCCAGGCTGACGGCGCCAACATCCGCGAGATGCACGGCTACGGCCACTACCACGAGCGCTACATCCTGGACGAGGAAGGCAAGTGGCGCATCGCCGCCCTGCGGGTGACGCGGCTGTTCGTGACGTTGAGCACCCAGATCGCCGCGAGCCTGCACACCGGCTGACGGCCCGCTGGCGCCGCGCCGCACGACCGGTCACATGATCCGGGGCATCAGCGGCTGGTAGGGCGCCTCGAGGTGCGCGACCATCTCAGGCTCCAGCTCGAGCGTGAGGCTTGCCGCGATGTCGTCGAGCTGCGGCAGCTTGGTGATGCCCACGAGGCTCATCGTGATCGCGGGCTTCGACAGCACCCACGCCAACGCAACCTGCGCCATCGAGCGCCCGGTCTGCTGTGCGACGTCGCGCACGCGGTCCTGGATGTCGAAGTCCTGCTCGCTCGGCGGGTACGTCGTCTTGAACACGTCGGTCGCAGCGCGGGCCGTGTGCTTCGTCCCGTCGCGCGACGCGTTGCCGCCGAGGAACCCGCCGGAGAGCGCGCCCCACGGCAGCACGCCGAGGCCGCGCGCCTCGCAGAGGGGGAGCATCTCCCGCTCCTCCTCGCGGTAGGTGAGGTTGTAGTAGTTCTGCAACGAGATGAACTTCGACCAGCCGTTGCGCTCCTGCAGCGAGATCAGGTGCTCGAGCTGCCACGCGTACATCGTGCACGCACCGAGGTAGCGCACCTTGCCGGCGTGCACGCAGTCGTGCAACGCCTCAAGGGTCTCCTCGTACGGCGGGCCCGGGTACAGGCGGTGGATCTGGTACAGGTCGATGTAGTCCGTGTTGAGGCGCCGCAACGAGTCGTCGATGGCATGCATGATGTGCTTGCGCGACATGGAGAGGACGTAGCTGCCCTCGTCCGGTGGCGGGTAGTTGCCCACCTTGCTCGCAATCACCACGTCTTCGCGGCGCACCCCGCACTTGGCGAGGCACTGGCCGAGGACCTCCTCGCTGGTGCCGTAGGAGTACGACTCCGCGGTGTCGAAGAAGTTGATCCCGAGATCGAGGGCGCGCTGCACGATCGGCAGCGCCTCGTCGGGCCCGATGGCATACGGCCGGCGGCCTTCACCGGTGCCGAACGGCGAGGCACCCACCGCGATGCGGGAGACCTTGAGGCCCGACGGGCCGAGGATGGCGTAGCGCACGATCGCTCCCTCTCCCCTAGACCGCGAACTGTCGCGACGCGGCGACCTGTGCGGTCAGGCTCTCGATCTTCGACTCCGCGTCCGCGTCGGGGCCGGCACCGACCATCAACCGCAGCGGCAGGTCGTCACGGGCCTCGGCCGCGAGGATCGCCCGCGCCACCACGGCGGGCTCCTGCCCGTCGGACGGGTCGCGGGAGGCGATGCGCGACCGGATCGCGCCGACCGGGGTATTGGCGTAGGCGTCCATCGCGTCCGCGAGCTTGAGTGAGCCGACGAAGAAGTTGCTCTGGGTGAGACCGGGCTCGATGAGGAGCACCTTGATCCCGAACGGGCGCACCTCGTCGACGAGGGCCTCGGTGAGGCCTTCGAGCGCGAACTTGCACGCGCAATAGATGCCGCCGGCCGGGTAGCCGATGAGGCCGCCGCCGGACGACACGTTGACGATCGTCCCCGAGCCCTGGGCGCGCAGGTGCGGCAGCGCGGCGCGGATGATGTTCAGCACGCCGAACACCTGGGTCTCGAACGACAGGCGGACGTCGGCGTCGTCGACCTCCTCCAACGCGCCGATCAGCCCGTAGCCCGCGTTGTTCACGACCACGTCGATCCGGCCGAAGCGCGCCACCGCGGCTTCGACCGCGGCGGTGACCTCCTCGGGGCTCGTCACGTCGAGGCGGACTGCGGCCAGGCGGTCGGGCGTCGCGCCGGCGAGGTCGGCCAGCGATTCGGGGTTGCGTGCCGTCGCGACGACCGAGTGGCCGGCCGCGAGCAACTCCTCGGCGAGCGCGCGACCGATGCCGGTCGACGTGCCCGTGATGAACCACACCTTGCCGCTCGCCATGTCTCCTCGGTCTCCGGGTGTCGCTCCGGCGCGACCCCGCGGGCATGTTGCTACGCAGAGAAGGAGTCCGCCAATGCGCCGGCGGTCTCCTCCGGATCCTCTTCCGTGTTGAAGTGCCCACCGGGCACCACGCAGCCGCGCACGTCGTCGGCCCACCGTGCCCATCGGTCGAGGGGCTTGGCGTTCGCGACGCGCGTGGTGTCTGCCACCTTCGGTGCGCGCTTGTTACGAGGGGCTGCGCCGGGGCTCCGGCGCCGTACCGACGGCAAGTGCCCAGATGATGAGAGCGGCCGCGACGAGCCCGACCAGTACGACAACACCCGCGACGATCAAC
>JBEVLJ010000204.1:0-20812 GCA_040509195.1 Acidimicrobiia bacterium | reverse complement strand
GAAGAGCGGGCGAAGCGGAGCCGATCCAGGCCGCAACCGCGGCGCGAGCAGTTCCCGAGGCACAGGAAGTGCGGGCGGCGCGAAGCGCACCGGATCGAAGGCGGGATCGGCGCGTGGGTCGACGAGATCCGTCGCAACGCGCGCCGCATCGGGACGTGATGGCGCACCCCGCAAGGCAGGCGCGCCGTCGAAGCGCGCGGGCGCGCCGAGCCGCGATCCGCGTTCGGGCAAACCTGCGTCGCGCTCGGGTGGGACGCGCTCGCGTGGTGCTTCGTCGGGTAGCTCGTCCGCTGGCTCGCGGTCCGGTGGCGCGCGAACCGGAGCACCTCGCTCTGGTTCATCTCGTTCCGCGTCGTCTCGGAGTGCTGCTCCTCGGGCAGGCGCACCGCGTTCCGCTGCGCCGCGGCGGGCGTCGGACGAGCGTCAGGGTCGGCCCAACGCGAACGAAGGTGGGTTCGGGCCGTACGGCAAGCCCGAAGACGACGCAGGGCGTCGTCCTCGCAAGCCGCGCCCGGCGGCGAAGGACGCGCGACCGGCGACTCGACGACCGGCGCTGCGGACCGTGGGGGAGCGTCCGTCGTCGCGACCGAGCGATCAGGCGCGTCGGCGTTCGACCACCACGGCGCCCGCGAAGCAGCGTCGGCGACGACGCGCCGGGCCGAGCGACGTGGAAGTGGAGATTCGTCGTCTCGGCGGACGGAACGGCGACAAGTTCCTGCGCCTCCTGATGGACGCAGCCGACGCGTTCGCCAGCGACCGCCCTCGCGACGCGCTGCGCATCGTCCGGCCGTTGCGCGAGCAAGTTCCCGACTCGCCGAGCGTGCGCGAGCTGGTTGGCCTCTGTCACTACCGCCTCGGCAACTACGCGGCAGCGGCGAAGGAGCTCGAGGCGTACGCCGAGCTCTCGGGATCGGTCGACCAGAACCCGGTGCTGATGGACTGCTACCGAGCGCAGCGGCGCTGGAAGAAGGTCGACGCTGCGTGGACCGAGCTCGCCGACGTGTCGCCGAGCGCGGAGGCCGTGGCCGAGGGGCGGATCGTGTACGCCGGCGCGCTCGCCGACCAGGGCAAGCTCACGCTCGCGCTCAACTCCTTGCGCAAGCGCGGCGCCAACGTCCGCGACCCGAAAGAGCATCACCTTCGCCTCTGGTACGCACTTGCCGATCTCGAGGAGCGAGCCGGCAACCATGCGGTCGCGCGCGATCTGTTCGACCGAGTGCGGCGTGCTGAACCGGGCTATGCCGACGTCGCGGAGCGCCGCGCCGCGCTGTCGTGAGATGAGTGTCACACCCTCGTCGTAGCGTGCGAAGCGCTTCGGCGACTTCCCCGATGTGCCCGATTTCCCCGATGTGCCTGATTTCCCCGATGTGTCAGAGCTGCGCACAGCTCGCGAACCGAGAAGGGGAACGTCATGGGTGCCACTGCAACGAAGAAGACCGCGGCGCAGCACGACGACAAGAACGAGCGCGACGAGCTCGCGTCGGTGAACGTGAGCGTGATCTGCGGGGCGTGCTCGGGGCCGCCCGAGATCCGCGTGCTCGAGTCCGGCACGAGGCTCGCGACGCTGGCGCTGCGGTGCCCGACGGGCGACGACCGCGCCACGTCGGTGCCGGTCACCGTGTGGGATCCGCCCGCGTGGCTCGACACGGTCGAGGCCGGCGATCGACTGGTCGTCGTCGGCAAGCTGCGGCGGCGGTTCTTCCAGCGGCCGGGCGGCGTCGGGTCGCGCGTCGACGTGGAAGCGGAGCTGGTCGGGCGGGCACGCGACCGTCGTCGGATCGATGCCGCCGTGCGGAAGGCGCAACGCGAGCTCGACGCGCTCAGCGAAGGGTCCACCTGAACGGTCGGACCCGACGGCGGCTCGTGATCGAGCGCGGCGTCACGGGAGGCGCGCCACCACGAACGTGCTCAGGTTCGATGCCTGGTGTCCCGTAGTGATGAGGAGGGGTCGGTAGTATCGAACCCGGCTCACACCTGGAGCTGGTCGCAGCGCGACCGAAGACCAACAACCACTCGCACAGCCCACTGAACTGAATCAGCGCTGAACCTGAATCAGCACGGTGCCCACACAACGGAGTGAGGGACGCGTGACCGCAGAGACCCAATCGCTCGTACCTGAGCGCGTCGACGAGGTTGTCATCCGGTTCGCCGGTGACTCCGGCGACGGCATGCAGCTCACCGGCGATCGATTCACCGACGTCAGCGCCGTGTTCGGCAACGACCTGGCGACCATGCCGAACTTCCCGGCCGAGATCCGCGCCCCTGCCGGCACCATCGCCGGGGTGTCGTCCTTCCAGGTGCACATCTCGGATCACGACATCGTCACCGCGGGCGACGAGCCGAACGTGCTGGTCGCGATGAACCCCGCGGCGCTGAAGGCCAACCTCGCCGAGCTGCCGCCGGGTTCCACGTTGCTCGTGAACTCGGATGCGTTCGAAGAGCGCAACCTGAAGAAGGTGGGCTACGAGATCAGCCCGCTCGAGGACGGCTCGCTCGCGGCCTACCGCGTGATCCAGGTGCCGATGACCGCGATCACCCAGGAGGCGTGTAAGCCCCTCGGGGTGAAGCCGCGCGACGCCGAGCGCTCGAAGAACTTCTTCGCGCTGGGTCTCATCACCTGGATGTACACCCGGCCGGTCGACCCGACGGTCGAGTGGATCGAACAGCGGTTCTCGTCACGGCCGCAGGTGCGCGACGCCAACCTCGCCGCGTTCAAGGCGGGTCTGCACTTCGCGGAGACCGCGGAGCTGTTCGAGCACGCGTACGAGATCCAGCCGGCCCGACTCGAGCCCGGTCAGTACCGCAACATCACCGGCAACATCGCGACCGCGTACGGCCTCATCGCCGCGTCGCACCAGGCGAAGCTGCCGATCCTCTACGCCTCGTACCCGATCACTCCCGCCTCCGACATCCTCCACGAGCTCTCGAAGCACAAGAACTTCGGGGTGCGCACGTTGCAGGCCGAAGACGAGATCGCGGCGGCGGCGGCTGCGATCGGCGGCGCGTTCGCCGGCCACCTCGGCATCACCGCCACCAGCGGTCCGGGCGTCGACCTGAAGTCGGAGGCGTTGGGCCTCGCGATCAGCCTCGAGCTGCCGCTGGTGATCGTCGACGTGCAACGCGGCGGACCGTCGACCGGCCTCCCCACCAAGACCGAGCAGTCCGACCTCATGCTCGCGATGTACGGACGTCACGGCGAGTCGCCGCTGCCGATCGTCGCCGCGCAGTCGCCGAGTCACTGCTTCGAGGCGGCATTCGAAGCGGTGCGCCTCGCCCTGAAGTACCGCACCCCGGTGATCCTGCTCACCGATGGCTACGTCGCCAACGGCTCGGAGCCGTGGCGGCTCCCCGACGTCGACGCCCTGGCCGACATCTCGGTGCCGTTCGCCGACGGGCCGAACCACGGTGACGAGTTCTGGCCGTATCTGCGCGACCCCGAAACTCTGGCGCGTCCGTGGGCGATTCCCGGCACGCCGGGGCTCCAGCACCGGATCGGTGGCATCGAGAAGCAAGACGGCACCGGCAACGTGAACTACGAGCCCGACAACCACGAGCTCATGACGCACCTCCGGGCCGACAAGGTCAACGGCATCGCGCGTGACATCCCGCACGTCGAGGTCGACGGTGACGGTGCGAGCGATCCGGCCGACGTGCTCGTGCTCGGCTGGGGCAGCACGTGGGGTCCGATCACCGAGGCGGTGCGCCGGGTGCGCGCCGACGGTCGCCGGGTGGACCACGCGCAGGTGATGCACCTCAATCCGTTCCCGGAGAACCTGGGCGAGGTGCTCGCGCAGTACGCCAAGGTGCTGGTTCCCGAGATGAACATGGGCCAGCTCGTACGGCTCGTGCGCGCCGAGTACCTGGTGGATGCGCAGTCGCTCACGAAGGTCAAGGGCCTTCCGTTCAGTGCCGGTGAAATCGAAGCCAAGCTCGTGGAGATGATCGATGGCTGACAACGAAAACAACGGAGAAGGTTCCGGCGTTGCGGTGAAGCTGGGCCGCAAGGACTTCCAGTCGGACCAGGAGGTCCGCTGGTGCCCGGGCTGCGGTGACTACTCGATCCTCGCGGCCATGCAGCTCGAGCTCGCGGATCTGGGCGTGGTGCCCGAGAACCTCGTGTTCGTGTCAGGGATCGGGTGCGCGGCGCGTTTCCCCTATTACATGAACACGTACGGTCTGCACTCGATCCACGGTCGCGCTCCGGCGGTCGCCACCGGTATCGCGCTGGCCCGTCCCGACCTCGACGTGTGGGTGATCGGTGGCGACGGCGACATGCTCTCGATCGGTGGCAACCACCTGATCCACGCGCTGCGCCGCAACGTGAGCCTGAAGATCATCATGTTCAACAACCAGATCTACGGCCTGACCAAGGGCCAGTACTCGCCGACCAGCGAGGTGGGCAAGATCACCAAGTCATCGCCGTTCGGCTCGATCGACACCCCGTTCAACCCGGTGTCGGTCGCGCTCGCCGCGGAGGCCACCTTCGTTGCGCGTACCCACGACATGGACCGGGCCGGCATGATGAACGCGTTCCGGCGTGCTCATGAGCACCAGGGCAGCGCGTTCGTCGAGATCTACCAGAACTGCAACGTGTTCAACGACGGCGCGTTCGAGGGGATCACGGCCAAGGAGTCACGCGCCGACATGATCATCGACCTCCAGCACGGCGAGCCGATCCGCTTCGGCGCCGACCGCGAGAAGGGCGTCGTGCTGAACGCGTTCGGTGAGTGCGAGATCGTCGACGTCGCGACCGTCGGTGAGGGTGCGCTGCTCGTCCACGACGAGCACCGTCCCGATCCCGCGTTGGCGTTCTCGTTGTCGCGGTTGTCCTCGTCGCCCACCATGCCCACACCGTGCGGCGTGTTCCGCGACGTGACGCGCCCGGCGTACGAAGCCGAGGTGCAAGCGCAGTTGGTGAGGGCGTCCGAACGTCAGGGCCCCGGCGATCTTCACACGCTCCTCGCGTCCGGCGCCTCGTGGACCGTCAACTGACCTGACGGGTCACGCCCCAAAATCCTCACCCCTCGCCGAAATTGCGTTTGGATCCCGCGCAGAGCGCGCGATGGGAACGCAATTTCGTTTGAGAAATTGGGTCAGGCGTCGAGCAGTCGCATGACCATGCCGGTGCGGGGCTTCGGCGCGAAGAACGTGGTCTTCTCCGGCATGCGGATCCCGTCGGCCGCGGCGGCGCGGATGGTCGGCACGCTCACGGGTCGTAACAGCACCGCGGCGTCAGCCGCGCCGTTCGCGACCATCGCGGCGACGGTGCGCGCGTCGTTGCGGTAGGTGAGCGTCGCCTCGGGCACCACACGACGGATCCCGGCGTCGAAGCGTGCGCTGTCGACGTCGCGCAAAGGTGCAGGTTCCTCCTGCATCGCGGCGTCGAGCGACTCGCGTGGCACGAGGAGTGCGAGGCCCTGGCCGTCGACGAGACCGAGTCCACCGCGACCATCGGCCTCGCTGTGCATCGCGGCTTCGAGCGCGATCACGCCCTCTGGTGTGTTCGGCCCGGAGTCGCGCACTTCGAAGTGGGTGGTGAGGGCGCGGCGGAGATCGACGTCGGCGACGCCGTGCACGAGGCGATGGATCGCGCGCACGCAGAGCTGCTCGTCGGCCAACTCGACGATGTAGATCAAGATCTGGTCGGTGCCCACCTGCGCCGCCGCGGTGCCGCCGCGTGCGATCTCGTCTCGGTAGTTGGACGACGTCTCGTAGCGGTGGTGACCGTCAGCGAGCACCACACCCGCTCCTTCGACCGCGGCGCGGATCTTGGCGATGCGCTCGGGGTCGTCGACGCGGAACAGCTCGTGACGCGCGCCGTCGTCATCCGTCGCGACGGCATCCGGCGCGTCGTTCGACTCCAACAACGTGGTGAGGCCGGCCGCGAGCGAGATGCCCCAGATCGGTTCGAGGTTCGCCCGCGTGGTGCGCAACAGCTCGAGCCGATCGGTCTTCGCCTTGGGCAAGGTGCGCTCGTGGGGGAGCACGCCGCCGGCGTCGAGGCCGAGGTTGCCGATCACGCCGGTGGTGCTGGCCGGGCGGCCGTCGTCGCCGGTGTAGGTCATGCGGTACACCGAGAACGACGGCGCGTCATCGATCGCGAGCGTGCCGTCGGCCATCCACGCGTGCAGCTGTTCCGCCGCGCCGTCGTAGGAGTCGGGCAGGATCAAGCGCACAACGTTGTGCGGGTCTTCCGCGAGCAACGCGGCACGGTCGCCGTCGTCGATGACGTCGTAGGGCGGTGAGCACACGGCGCTGAGGTCCGCAGGCGCGTCGCCGACATCTCGAAGACTGGCGCCGTGGGAGAATCGGAGCGCTCGGAAGGGAACAAAGTCGGGCACCGGGCCATTCAATCCGGCAACAACCGGCCGAGCGGAATTTTGCCTCGAGGAACGCTGGCTCGGTGGAAGTGGGCTCACGATGCAGTCGGCATATGACGCATACCAGGAGGGCAGCCACCTCTTGGCGACCGAGAACTGGCATGCCGCGGTGATCGCGCTCGAGCGCGCCCGCGACCTCGAGCCCGATCAAGGATCGGTGCGAGAGACGCTCGCCCGGGCGTACTACCGCACCGGGCGCATCCCCGCGGCCCGCGACGAGTTCGCTCACGCGGTGGAGCTCGATCCGGTGAACGACTACGCGCACTTCGGCCTCGGGTTGTGCCTGAGTCGCGAAGGCGATCGGATCGGTGCCCGTCGCCATCTCAAGCTCGCAGTGGGGATGCGCCCCGAGAACGCCGACTACCGCGCCGCGTTGGCGAAGGTGCTCGACACCGACGAGTGAGTCGGCGACAAGACGGACTGAGTACCGTGCCCGCCATGAACGAACCGGTGCGCGCGACCGCGCCTGTGGTGGTGTGCGACCTCGACGGCGTGATCTGGCGCGGTGACGAGCCGATCACGCCGGCCGCGGGCGGGATCGCCGCGTTGCGCGACGCGGGGTTGCGGGTTGCGTTCGTGTCGAACAACTCGAGCCAACCGGTCGCGGAGGTTGCCGACAAGCTCACGCGTTTCGGCGTGCCCGCCGAGCCCGACGACGTGCTCACCAGCGCCATCGCCGCCGCCGGATTGCTCGCCCACCGTCTGGCGCCCGGCGCTCGGGTGTTGGCGTGCGCGGGCCCGGGCGTCATCGAGGCGCTGGAACGCGTGGGATTGGAACCGGTGACCAACGGACCCGCTGAAGCGGTGGTGGTGGGATTCCACCGCACCTTCGACTTCGACGAGCTCGATCGCGCCGCGAAGGCGATCCGAGCGGGCGCGACCTTCGTGGCCACCAATCTCGACGCCACCTATCCCATGCCGGGCGGCGAGATGCTCCCCGGCACCGGTGCGATCACTGCGGCCGTCGCCACCGCGACCGGATGCCAGCCGGAGGTGGCGGGCAAGCCCGAGGCGGCGACGGTGGCGCTGGTGCGCGAGCGATTCGGCGACCTCGGTGTCGTCGTCGGTGATCGTCCGTCGTCGGACGGCGCACTGGCGGCCGCGCTCGGCTGGCCGTTCGCCCTGGTGCTCTCGGGGGTGACGGCCGCGGTGGCGCCGCCAGGGGGCGAGGCGATCCCGTCGCCCGCACCGCCGTTCGTGGGCGCCGATCTGGGTGCGCTGGCGCCGGCCTTGATCTCCGCACTGGCCTGAGCCCGTTGCTCGCGAGCGTTGCCCCGTGGGCCGGTGGGCCCGTGGGCTCGCCGGCCGAGCGCGCCACGTATTCTGCGGCGGTGACCGTTCGGCGACGCCTCGATGCCGAATTGGTGCGGCGAGGTCTGCTCGCCAGCCGCTCGCAAGCGGTCGACGCCATCAACGCGGGCCGCGTGCGGGTCGGCGGCAGCCGTGCCGACGTGCCGGCGCGCCTCGTCGATCCCGGCGAATCGATCCAGGTGACCGGCGTTGCGCCGCGCTTCGTGTCCCGTGGCGGCGACAAGCTCGACGGTGCCCTCACCGCCTTCGCCGTGCCGGTCGACGGCCGCCGCGCGCTCGACGCCGGCGCGTCGACCGGAGGCTTCACCGACTGCTTGCTCCAGGCCGGCGCGGCGATGGTGATCGCGGTCGACGTCGGCCGAGGTCAGCTCGCGTGGTCCGTGCGCAACGACCCGCGGGTGCAGGTGATGGAGCGCACGAACGTGCGGACGCTGGAACCCGATGATCTCGGTGGCGCGGTCGAGCTCGTCGTGGCCGATCTCTCGTTCATCTCGTTGCTCACCGTGGCGCCGGCACTCGCGCGCTGCGCAATCGAGCGCGCGGATTTCATCCTGCTGGTGAAGCCCCAGTTCGAAGCGGGGCGTGCGCGCGTCGGCAAGGGCGGGATCGTGCGAGATCCCGAGGTGCACCGTGCCGTGTTGCGTGAGGTGCGCGACGGTTTGGCCGGTCACGGACTGATCGTCACGGGTGCGATCCCGTCGCCTCGCCGGGGCGCCGACGGCAACGTGGAGTTCCTGTTCCACCTGGTGAAGGCCGCGGCGCCGAGCGCGGCCGACGCCGTCACCGACGACGACCTCGACGCCGCGGTCGCGGCCGCGCCGGGCGCGACCCCGGTCGATCTCGACGTGCAGGCGGACGCGTCGTGACGAGCGATCGCACGCCGCTGCGCACCGTCGGGTTGGTCCCGCATCGAGAACGCACCGAAGCCGCCGAGCTGGCGTTGCACGCCGCCGAGTGGCTCGCCGTCCACGACGTCGAAGCGCGCATGCCTGCCGCCGACGCGGCCGCGTGCGGGCTCGAGCAGCTCGCCGTCGAGCCCGAGAAGTTCACCGATGGTCTCGACGTGGTGCTGTCGCTCGGCGGCGACGGCACGATGCTGCGCACCGTCGACCTCGTGTACGAAGCCGGCGTGCCCGTCATCGGCGTGAACGTCGGGCAACTCGGTTATCTCACCGAAGTGGAACCGCCCGATCTCGACGCGGCGCTCGCGCGTCTGGTTGCGGGTGAGTACGACGTCGACGAACGCACGGTGCTCGCGGTCGACGTCACGTCCGACGGGCCCGCCGCCGGTCGATGGTTCGCGCTGAACGAGGCGGTGATCGAGAAGTCGCACACCGGACGGCTCGCGCGCCTCGACGTAGAGATCAACGGCACGTTCTTCACCACGTACGCCGCCGACGGCGTGATCGTGTCGACCCCCACCGGCTCCACGGCCTACTCGTTCTCGGCGCGTGGCCCCATCGTGTCGCCGCGCATGCGCTGCCTCTTGCTCACGCCGGTGTCGCCGCACATGCTGTTCGACCGCTCGCTCGTGCTCGACGCCACTGAATCAGTGCGCTTCGTCGTCACGAACGGTCGCTCGGTGGCGCTCACCGCCGACGGGCTCGAGCTCGGCGACCTGGCCGAGGGAGACGCGGTCGTGTGCACGGCCGGCGCGCAGCCCGCGCGCATCGTCACCTTCGGTCAGCGCGACTTCCACCAGATCCTGAAGGCCAAATTCGGCCTGGCCGACCGGTAGGGCGTCGTCGTGTTGGTGGAGCTTCACGTGGTCGACCTCGGGATCGTTGCCGATCTCGATCTGGTGCTGGGTGCCGGTCTCACCGCGATCACCGGCGAGACCGGCGCGGGCAAGACGCTGCTCGTCGAAGCGCTGGAGCTCCTCGTGGGTGGACGGGCGGATCCGTCGCTCGTGCGTGACGGCGCAGCCGAAGCGCGCGTCGAGGGTCGTTTCGTCGATCGGGACGGCAACGAGACCGTGTTCACGCGCGTGATCCCGCGCGACGGTCGCAGCCGGGCGTACATCGACGGACGGTTGGCGACCGCGGGCGAGCTCGCCACGTGTGGCGCCGACCTGGTCGATCTGCACGGTCAACACGCGCACCAGTCGTTGCTCGATCCCGCGGTGCAGCGTGCCGCGCTCGACCGCTTCGCCGGCCCCGAGGCGCTCGACGCGCTCGACGCGTACCGCGACGCCCGGCGCGAGGCGCGCGACGCCGAACAGGCCCTGGCCGCGCTGGGCGGCGATGCCCGGGCACGCGCGCGCGAGGTCGACCTGCTGCGATTCCAGGTCGACGAGATTGCCGCTGCCGCACTCGACGCCGCCGACGAAGACGCCACCCTCGAAGCCGAAGAGGAGTTGCTCGCCGACGCGGTCGCACACCGCGACGCCTTGGCTCGCGCGTACGCAGCGCTCGAAGGGCCGGCGCTCGACGCAGTCGGCGCGGCGCACGCGCAGCTCGAGGGGCGCGCGCCGTTCGCGGCGCTGGCGACCCGTCTGCATGCCGCGCAGGCCGAGGTGGCCGACATCGAGCGCGAGCTGCGATTGGCCTCGGACGCGATCAGCGACGACCCGCAGCGACTCGACACGGTGCGGGTACGGCGCAACCTCCTCCGCGAGCTGCAGCGCAAGTACGGCGACACCCTCGGCGACGTGATCACCTACGCGCACGAGACCGCGTTGCGTCTCGAGGAGCTCGAACGCTTCGAGGAACGCGCCGCGGCATTGGAAGCGACGGTTCGCGAGGCACAGGAGCGCGCGACTCGCGCGGCGGCGCGCGTCACCAACGCGCGCACGAAGGCCGCCGCGCCGCTGGCGCGCGCGATCGAGACGCATCTCCACGAGTTGGCCATGCCACATGCCACCATGGACGTCGAGATCGAACCGGCCGATCTCACCGAGGATGGTGCAGACCGGGTGACGTTCCTGCTCGCACCGAACCCGGGGGAGCAGTCCCGACCGATGGCGCGGGCCGCTTCGGGCGGTGAGCTCTCGCGGTCGATGCTCGCGGTGCGCGTCGTGCTCACGGCGGCGCCACCCACGCTCGTGTTCGACGAGGTCGATGCCGGTATCGGCGGCGAAGCCGGCCTCGCGGTCGGCCGGTTGCTCAAGGCGCTCGGCGCACGTCACCAGGTGATGTGCGTGACGCACCTGGCGCAGGTCGCGGCGTTCGCCGACACGCAGGTGGTCGTGGAGAAGGTCGTCGAGCTCGCCCCCCAGCAGGGCGGCGACGAGCGCACGATCTCGCACGCCGCGGTCGTCGCCGGCGAAGATCGGGTGGCTGAGTTGTCGCGCATGTTGGCTGGCGTCGGCGGGTCGGCCCACGCCCGCAACCACGCCGAGGAGCTGCTCCACACTGCGCGTGCCGCGCCTGAGGAACCGAACGTGGCGCCGATGACGAAGGCGCGGACGAACGCGCGGACGAAGGCGCGGGCCAAGTAGTGGCGATCTTCCGACGGTCACGTCGATCGACGGTGACGAGCGCGGTCGAGGGCACCGCGAAGGTCGACGCGCGCACGAAAGACATGATCCGGCGGCTGCAGCCCGGCGAAATCGCGGTGATCGACCACACCGACCTCGACCGTGTCGCCGCTGACGGTCTGATCGAGTCGGGAGTGGTCGCGGTCGTCAACGCCGGTCGATCGATCTCGGGTCGGTACCCGAACGTGGGTCCGATCCGTGTCGTGCGGGCCGGCATCCTGCTCGTCGACCACGCCGGTCCCGACCTGCTGGGCGCGATCAAGGAGGGAGATCGCCTCTGCATCATCGACGGGGAGATCTCGCGCGACGGAGAGGTGATCGCGAGCGGCACGGTGCTCACCGAGCCCGAGATCGAGGCGGCGATGGAGGTGGCCCGCGCCGCGATCGGTGTGGAGCTCGAGCGGTTCGCTGAGAACACGCTCGAGTACATCCGTCGCGAAGCGCAGCTCACGTTCGAGCCGATCGAGCTCCCGCCGCTGCACACCGTGTTCAAGGGTCGCCACGCGCTCGTGGTGGTGCGCGGACACGACTACAAGAGCGATCTCGCCGCCCTGCGCCCGTACATCCGCGAGTACCGCCCCTCGCTGATCGGCGTCGACGGCGGTGCCGACGCGTTGCTCGACCTCGGGCTGAAGCCCGACATCATCATCGGCGACTTCGACTCGGTGTCGGAGAAGGCGCTGCACTGCGGCGCCGAATTGGTGCACCACGTGCATCCCGACGGCCGGGCGCCCGGCCGTGAGAACCTGCTCGAGTGGGGCGTCGACTACCACGAGTTCGTCGTCGAGGGCACCAGTGAAGACGTCGCGATGCTGCTCGCCCACGAGTCGGGTGCGCAGCTGATCGTCGCGGTCGGCACCCACGCCACGATGGTGGAGTTCCTCGACAAGGGGAGGCGCGGCATGGCCTCCACGTTCCTCACCCGGCTGCGACTCGGCCCCCGGCTCGTCGACGCGAAAGGCGTGAGCCAGCTCTACGAGGGACGCATGCGCCGCCTCGACATCGTGCTCCTCGTGGGGGCTGCCCTGCTCGCGATGGTCGTGGTCGGTATCGTCGCCGAGCCCATCCATGTGTTCGCTCGTGGCCTCTGGGTCACGGTCAAGGACGTCTTCTCCGGCTGATGATCAACTTCCGTTTCCATCTCGCGTCGCTCGTCGCCATCTTCCTCGCGCTCGCCCTCGGGGTGGTGATCGGTGCGGGTGTGATCGACCGCGGCGTCGTCGACGCGCTCGACAACCGCATCAACACGGTGGAAACGAAGGCCGACAAGGTGCAGGCCGAGAACGACCGGCTCGTCGCGGCAGCTGAGGAGAATGCCAACGTGGTCGCCGCGATGGGCGATCACGCGGTCAACGGCCGGTTGGTGAGCTCCGACGTCGGCGTGATCGCAGTGCGCGGGGTCGACGACGACCCGGTGAACGAAACCGTCGACGACCTGCAGCAGGCTGGCGCGCGCGCGACCGGTGTGCTCTGGCTCGAATCACCCTGGAAGCTCGACGACAAGGAGCAGATCGCAGCGTTGGCCGACGCGATCGGGTCGTCGTCGCGCCGCCCGACCGTGCTGCGCGAGCAAGCCTGGCAACAGATCACTCGCCAACTCTTGGTGCCGCACGCCAACACGTCGACGAGCACGACACAAGGTGAAGGCAGCGCCTCGAGCAATGTGCTCGTGGCGTTGCGAGACGCGGGCTTCGTGACCTTCGATCAGGTCGACGGGCAGGGCAGCATCGACGAGTTCGCCGGGAACGTGCCGATGATCGCGCTGATGGTTGGCAATGACACCGACGTTCCCGCGAGCGACGTCGTGATGCCCGCGGCCAACGCGCTCACTGCCGTCGGGATTCCGCTCGTGGTCGGCGCCGACTACGTGATCGACGCCCAGCCGCCCAGCAGCCGTGGCGACGACCTGACCGCGTTGCGCGACTCCCCGTTGTCGACGAGGGTGTCGACGGTGAACGATCTCGACCGTCCGCAAGGCCCGGTCACCGTGGTGCTCGCGTTGGCCGATCTCCTGCGCGATCCGCCGGTCGTCGGTCACTACGGAATCGGTGCGAACACCGTGCTGATGCCGGAACCGCTCCCTTCGTGATCCGGACCGGGGGCCGGCGACGGGGTCGCCGTCTGCTCGGCGCCCTCGCGCTGGTGGTGCTGATCATCGCCACGACGGGCAGCGCCGCACTGGCATCCACCTCGTCGACCGGCGAGCAGTCCACGAAGGTCGACCGGGTCCTCGTGATCTCCCTTCCCGACATCGACTGGTCGGACATCGACGCGAGCGAGCTCCCGAACCTGCGGAAGCTGTTCGCGAGCTCGGCCATCGGCGGCATGGTCACGAACGGCGTGTTGCGACCGAGCGATGCAGGGAGCAGTTACGTGTCGCTCGGTGCAGGAGCGCGCGCCGTCGCGTCGCCGCTCACGTCGGGTCAAGGGTTCGGGGTCGACGAGCGGTTCGGTCTCGATCCGGCGGGTGTGGTGTTCCGCACCCGGACCGGGACCGTGCCGGGCAACGGTCTCGTGTTCCTCCCCATCGCCGACGTGATCGCGGAGAACGACGCCGAGTTGTACGGCGCGGAAGTCGGCGCGCTCGGCGATGCGCTCGCGGCCGCGCGCGTGAGCCGCGCGGTGATCGCGAACGGGGACGGCAGTGACCCGAGCACGCCCGAGGTGCGCGTGCCGCCGTATCGACGCGCCGCGGTCGCCGCGCTCACCACCAGTGCCGGCCGCGTCCCCGGCGGTCGAGTGGATCGCGCGCTGCTGCAGACCGATGCCACCGCGCCGTTCGGCCTGCGGCTCGATCGCGCCACCGTGATGACCGCGTTCCGCGACGCATGGCACGACCAGTCGGTCGTGTTGGTCGAAGGGTCCGACCTCGTGCGCGCCGCGCTCGCTGCGAGCTCCGCGTCCGACGGGCAAGCGACGCGCATGCTCGATCGCGCGCTCCGCGACACCGACCGGCTCGTCGGCGCGTTGCTTGCGGAGGTCGACTTCGCACGCGACGCGGTGATGGTCGTGGGTCCGCAAGCCCCGAACGGCGACCACGGGTTGACGATCGCGTCGCTGCGTGCGCCGGGCGTTGCTCCCGGGCTGCTCACGTCGACGACCACGAACCACGACGGCTTCGTCTCCATCACCGACGTCGCGCCCACGATCCTCCACCTCCTCGGCCTCGACCGGCCGGAATCGATGGAGGGTCGGTTCATGGAGACGGGCGCGAGTGGCGGGTCGCTCGCCTCGCGCATGCAGTCCCTCGTCGACGACAACGCCAACGGCTTGCTCCGCGACCGCCAGGTGGGCGCGGCGATGTCGGTCGTGGTGATCCTCATGGTGTTGCTGGCGTTGGCCGCGGTCGGTTGCAGCCGCTGGTGGCCGAAGTTGCGATCGCTGCTCGTGTTCGGTTCGCTGCTGCTCCTCGCGTTCCTTGACGCCACCTATCTCGCAGGCCCGTTCCACTTCGGCGAACACGGCGGGGCGGCGGCGTATTGGCCGACCGTGGCGGTGATCTCGCTCGTCCTCGTCACGATCTTCGCGATCGCAGGCAAGTGGTTGGGACACCCGGTCGACGCGCTGCTCGTGGCGCTCGGCAGCGTGGTGGTGTTGCACCTCGGCGACTTGCTCACCGGTGCGCATCTCGAGTGGAACACCGTGTTCGGCTACTCGCCGACCATCGGCATCCGGTTCGTGGGGGAGGGGAACCTCACGTTCGCGCAGCTCGTGTCGGCCGCGGTGTTGTTCGCCGGGCTCGCGGCGTGGCGCATCCGTGCGCCCCACGGGCTCCGGGTCGCGATCGGCGTGCTGGTGGTCACGGTGGTGGTGATGATCGCGCCGTTCTGGGGGAACGACTTCGGTGCCGCGCTGTCGGCCGTCCCGGCGTTCGCGTTGATGATCTGGTTGCTGCTCGGGCGGCGGATCACGGTGCGCAGCCTGGTCGGCATCGCTGCGATCGGCGTCGGCGCAGTGCTCGCGATCGGGTTGCTCGACCTCCTGCGGCCGGCGGAGCAGCGCACGCACGTGGGCAAGTTCTTCTCGCAGCTCTTCCGCGACCCCACCGACGCGACGTTGGTCATCCGCCGCAAGGCGGCTGAGAACCTCTCGGTGCTCGGGCACTCGGTGCTGATCTTCGGCATCGTGATCGTCGCGGCCCTCATCGCGTACTTCTGGTTCGTCGCGCCGCGCCGCCTTCGCGCGCTGCCGTCGCTCATCCCGACGACGGCCGCGACCACGGTCGGGTTCGTCGCAGTCGCGGTGCTGGGCTTCGTGCTGAACGACTCGGGCGTCACGATCCCCGGCATCATGGCTTCCGTGCTCGAGGCCACGATCGTCGTGCTGTACGCCCGGGTGCTCGCGGAGTCACGCACGTGACCGTCGTCGTCGCGGTGCTCGTCGGCATCGTCACGGTCCGCTTCTTGCGGATGGTGAGCGGTGACATCCTCGACGCACCGGCGCTCGGTCGCGAGAACTACCGCGGTCGCATGGTGCCGACGGCGGGCGGCATCTACCTCGTGCTCACGGTGTTGGCGGTCGAGGCCGGCCGCGCGGTGTTGGGTGCGCTCGGTGTCGGCGCCGAGTCGGGGCTCACGCTCGCGCGCAGCGAAGTGCTCTTCGCGGTGTTGGGCTTCGCGTTCCTCGGGCTCATCGACGACCTTGCCGCGGTCGGATCCGATCGGGGCTTCAAGGGCCACCTCGGCGCGCTGCGTCAGGGCCGCGTCACCACGGGCCTCATCAAGCTCCTCGGCGGCGCGGCGGTGGCCGTGGTGATCGTGGCGTCGCCCGGGTTCAAGGACGGACGCCGCCTCCTCGTCGACGCGATGCTGATCGCGCTCGCGGCGAACCTCGGCAATCTCCTCGACCGCGCGCCCGGTCGCACGATCAAGTTCGGCCTGGTCGCGTACGTGCCCATCGCGATCGTCATCGGCACCGCCCCCATCGGCGTCGCGATCGCACCCGCGATGGGCGCCGCCGTCGGGTTGCTGGGTGACGACCTGCGAGAGAGGCTCATGCTCGGTGACACCGGCGCGAACGTGATCGGAGCGGTGCTCGGGCTCGCAGTCGTGCTCGGTGCGAGTGAGCCGTGGCGGCTCGGCGTGATGCTCGCACTGCTCGCGCTGAACGTCGTCGCCGAAGTCGTGTCGTTCAGTCGGGTGATCGACGCGGTGCCTCCGCTGCACTGGTTCGATCAGCTCGGACGGCGCACGCCCCGTTCACCTTCGACGTCGCCCCCACTTCGGCGACGACGACGTCAGGACGGTTCGCATCCCGGTCGCGCGTAGAACGTGACCTCGTCGCCGAAGTGCTCGGCGAAGAAGCCCTCCGCGTGCAAGCGGTCACCGAGGTCGGTGAAGCGCCCGTAGTGGTCGGGGGAGGTGACGAGCACCCCGCACACGTCGCGTGCCTGTGCCGCGCGTGCGACCTTCGACGCGGTGAGCTCGCCGGCGTCGATGCGCAGGAACGACGCATCGGCGAAGGGTCCGGGGACGCCGCGCTCGGCGCGCCACACCAGACCAGGATCGTCGCTGATCACGAGCGCGTCGTCGGGCAACGAGTGGAGACGAGCGACCACCGCGGCGTCGGTGCCCGAGTACCCGCCGGGCCACAGGATGGTGTGGTTCTGGTACACGGAGACGGGGACGACGACCACCGCCGTTACGAGCAACACCCGCCACGGCGGTGGGGCGAGTGCCGCGAGCAGTGCGAGTGGTACCACCAGGTGCGCCACGTGCGCCCGCCACAGGGCAGGCTCGGTGACCAGGAGCACCACCACGAGTGCGGCCCAGCCGCCGAGCATCCAGACGGCGAGCGACGGTCGCCACCAGCCGGCCTCGCCATGACGCCGTACGACGAGGTACACCGCCGCCAACGCGAGGGCGACGAGTACCGCCAGGTCGCGGGCCCACAGCGTCTCCAGCACCTTGTGCAACGCGCTGGTCACGTTGGACTGGCGCGTTGCGTCGGTGTGGTAGCGGAATGCCTGCTCCCAGACGCGATCGATCCCCCAGGGCAACGCGGTGACGAGCACGACCGCGACACCGACCGACGCGGCCAACGCACCGTCGAGCAATCCCTTCACGAACGTGTGGTTCGAGCACACCACGACGAGCCCAGCCACGAGCACCGCCGGTCCGGCGATCGCCTTGATCGACATCGCGGCACCCGCGGCGATCCCCACGTACACCGCGTCGACGTGGCGGGGTCGGCGTCGGTAGCGGAGCGCGAACGCGACCGCCAGCACCGACAGCGCGAGCGCAGGACCGTCGGCGTTGAGCGGGCCAGTGACCCACAGCACCGAACCGCTCGTGGTGACGAGCGCCGCGGCGAGCAGCGCGTGCGATCGGGTCGTCAGCTGCCGTGCGCACGAGTACGTCGCGACCGTGAGCAGCACGCCGGCAGCGACGGCCAGCACGCGTGGTGCGTTGATCGTTCGGAGCCCGACGAGATCGCCGAGCCACGCGAGGGGCAGGAACAGCGCGCCTTGGCTCGAGAACACGTCGCGGAACGGCAGGTCGCCGCGGCGCATCGCGAAGACCGACGACGCGAAGACCCCGTCGTCGAACACCAGCGAGCGGGCGGCGAAGAACGCCGGGAGTCGGAGGAGCAGCGCGACGATGCCCAGCACGAGCGCGTCCAACCGCCACGTGCGCCGTGTCCGCAACTCCAGCGCGGCTTCTTCCACCGGAGTCAGCATCGTCATCGGGTCACGGTAACGGCCATGCGCGCCGTCTTTGGGTGCGGCTGCTACCGTCACCGAGACCGAAGGGAACGAAGTGGCGAAGCACATCTTCGTGACGGGCGGCGTGGTGTCGGGGCTCGGCAAGGGCCTCACCTCTTCCTCGCTGGGACGTCTCTTGAAAGACCGTGGCCTCCGGGTCACGATGCAGAAGCTCGACCCGTACATCAACGTCGACCCCGGAACGATGAACCCGTTCCAGCACGGGGAGGTGTTCGTCACCGACGACGGCGGGGAGACCGACCTCGACCTCGGTCACTACGAGCGCTTCGTCGACGTCGCGTTGACCCGTCGCTCGAACGCGACCACCGGGTCGATCTACCAGAACGTGCTCGCACGCGAACGCCGTGGCGACTACCTCGGCTCCGACGTGAAGGTGATCCCGCACATCACCGACGCGATCAAGGAGCGCATCCTCGCGTTGGCGGCCGACGACGACGTCGACGTGGTGCTCACCGAGATCGGCGGCACGGTGGGCGACATCGAGATCCTCCCGTTTCTCGAGGCGATCCGACAGTTCCGCAAAGACGTCGGGCGCGAGAACGTGTTCTACGTGCACGTCACGCTCGTGCCGTTCATCGGACCGTCGAGCGAGCAGAAGACCAAGCCCACGCAGCACTCGGTCACCGAGCTGCGCGGCCGCGGCATCCAGCCCGACGCGATCGTCTGCCGCTCCGACCGACCGATCCCGAGCGCGCTGAAGGAAAAGATCTCGCAGCTCTGCGACGTGCCCGAAGAGGGAATCGTGTCGTGTGTCGACGCGCCGAGCCTCTACGAGGTGCCGCTCGTGCTGCACGACGAAGGCCTCGACGACTACGTGTGCCGGGTCCTGCACCTCACCGACGAGGAGCCCGACCTCGACGACTGGAAGGCGCTCGTCGCGCGCGTCGAGGCGGCACGTGAGCCAGTGCGCATCGGCTTGGTCGGCAAGTACGTGAACCTCCCCGACGCCTACCTGTCGGTCGCGGAAGCGCTGAAGCACGGCGGGTTCTCCTGCGGCGCGCAGGTGGAGATCGACTGGATCGCCAGCGTCGATGCTGAAGGGCTGCTCGCCGAGGGCCGCTTGGCCGGGCTCGATGGCATCGTGGTGCCGGGCGGTTTCGGTGCTCGTGGCGTCGAGGGCAAGATCGCGGCCGCGGGCTACGCCCGTGAGCACGAGGTGCCGTTCCTCGGGCTGTGTCTCGGCTTGCAGAGCGCGGTCATCGAGTTCGCACGCGACCAGTGTGGGCTCACTGGCGCCAACTCGAGCGAGTTCGACCCGCACTCGCCACATCCGGTGATCGACCTGATGGACGACCAGCGCGACGTGGTCGACAAGGGCGGCACGATGCGCCTGGGTGCGTACCCGGCCAAGCTCGTGCCCGGTACCAAGGTGCACCAGGCGTACGGCGACGAGGTCATCTACGAGCGTCACCGTCACCGCTACGAGGTGAACAACAAGTACAAGGCGAAGCTCGAGGAGATGGGCATGGTGTGCTCAGGCACGTCCCCCGACGGGCGGCTCGTCGAGTTCGTCGAGCTGCCGGCCCACCCGTTCTACGTGGCCACGCAGGCGCACCCGGAATTCAAGAGCCGGCCCGATCGTCCGCACCCGCTCTTCGCGGCGTTCGTGCGCGCGGCCCTCGAGCGCGCCGAGGGCCGACGGCCCAAGCTTCCGATCGAGCTCGACGACGCGCCGGTCGCCCGCGCCGACGCCTGACCTCCACGTCTGCGTGCGGCGCGGCGCCATGACGTTCGAGCCACGATGACGTTCGAGCTGATCGCGTCGACCACGCTGCTCGACGTCGGTTTCCTCCAGCTCGACCGCGTCGACGTGCGCGCGCCCGACGGCGAGCTGCTCGAACGTCACGTCGTACGCCACCCCGGTGCCGTGGTCGTCGTGCCCGTCGACGACGACGATCATGTGATCATGGTGCGCCAGTACCGCGCCGCGGTGGGAGGCGATCTGCTCGAGGTTCCTGCCGGCAAACGCGATGTCGACGGCGAAGCACCCGATGCGACCGCGCGCCGCGAGCTCGAAGAGGAGATCGGCTGTGTGGCCGGCTCGTTGCACGCGCTGTGCGAGTTCTACAACTCTCCGGGGTTCACCGACGAGTACACGTTCCTGTTCCTGGCGACCGACCTGCAGGTCACGGAACGTGCGGCGGTGAGTGCGGAGGAAGCCGCGATGGAGATCGTGCGCGTGCCGCTGGCATCGATCGACGAGCTGATCGCGCGACGCGAGCTGGTCGACGCGAAGTCGATCATCGGTGTGCTCGCGGCACGAGCGTTCCTCTCCGGCGCCTCAGGCGCACACCCATCGAGTGAGTCAGGCGCGCCCGAGGTCTGACGTGGCCGACGTGGATGCCCTGCTCGTCGAGTACGACACCTGGCTGCGCGTGGAGCGCGGTTTGGCGCCGAACTCTCTCGCGGCGTACCGCCGGGATCTGCGGCGCTACGCCGACCACCTCAGGCGGCACGGCGACCTCACGCTCGCCTCGGTCGACGAATCGACGGTGGCGGGCTTCGTCGACGGGTTGCGCGAGGCTCGTCGTGACGACGGCCGTCCGCAGTACGCACCGGCGTCGATTGCGCGTGCCGTCGCCGCCGTGCACTCGTTTCACCGTTTCTGCCTCGAAGAGGGACTGGGGACGACCGACCCGAGCGACAACGTCGGCGCGCCGCGCGTCCCGCAGGGCATCCCCAAGGCCCTCACCGAAGTCGAGGTGGAGGCGCTGCTCGACGCGGTGTACGGCGACGAGCCGCGCGCGTTGCGCGATCGCGCGATCCTCGAGACGCTCTATGCCGGCGGGGTGCGCATCAGTGAGCTCGTCGGGCTGGATCGCGCCGATCTCGACCTCCACGACGGCATGGCGCGCGTGCTCGGCAAGGGGAGCAAGGAACGCGTGGTTCCCCTCGGGCGCGGTGCACGCGACGCGTTGG
>JBEVLJ010000203.1:0-3428 GCA_040509195.1 Acidimicrobiia bacterium | reverse complement strand
ATTCGGGCTGCCGCCACCGTTCGGACCGCAGTTCTCTGCCCACGCGACCCCGCCGAGTGCTGTTGCAACCACGAAGAGTGCGAGTCCGAAGGTGATTGCGGTCCTGCGCCTCGCCAACTGCATGGTCCACACTCCTGCCAAGGGTGGTGATTGAAAGGCTTTCAGTTGCTCGCTACCCACCTGACCGGCAGGTCTCACTGAGAGCGAGTATACGACTACTCAACGTGAAACTTGTCACATACGGGCCTCCTGGTCAATGAAAGGGTTGACCAAGTGCCCTTGTCGTGCTCTTGGCCCAGCCCTACCTTGAACCAAGCCTGCTCCAAGGTGCCCGGAGCGGGGAAGCGGCGGTGCGCTGTGGCACGCTCAGAGGATGAGCCCTGAAGCCGTGGAGATCCCGGAGATCGACGCCGACGACGCGCACGACGAGGTCGAGGCGGGCGCCTTCCTGCTCGACGTGCGTGAGCTCGACGAATGGGAGGCCGGTCACGCCCCTGGATCGGTGCACATCCCCATGCGTGACGTGCCGGCCCGCGCCGACGAGCTCCCCCGCGACCGCCGCATCGTGGCGATCTGTCGCAGTGGATCTCGGTCGCGCGCCGTCACCGAAGCGCTCGTGAACGCCGGATACGACGCGGCCAACACCATCGGCGGGCTGAAGTCATGGGAGGCCCACGGGTTCGACGTGGTCACCGACGCGGGGGCCTTCGGCGTCGTGCTCTGATCGTCAGCTGGAGCGTCAGCGTCTTCCTACGCGCTTCTCAGCTCCTGCTCATGCGCTGAGGAGCAGGCTGGTCCGATGAGCGGAAGAGCGCGCGACCTCGGCACCCGCGGCCGCGTCATCGTCACCGCGGTGAGCGTGAGCGCTGCCGGCGTGTTGGCCGGCTGGATGGCCGCGAGCGACCACAGCGCGACCGCCGCCTCGAGTGACCACGACTCAGTGTCGTCCGCCGATGCTTCGAACGGCTCGGCGAACGGCTTCACCCCCGACGACCGCGGCTTCTCCGACGACGACCAGGCGACCGCGACGCCGGGTGCCAACTCGGGTTCGAGCTCGTCGAACGGCGGCGGGTCCCCGCCGGTGGCCCGCACCGGCGCGAGCTGATGGGCTCGCACTTCTGGTGGTACACCGCGCGCGCGTGTGGTCTCGTCGCATGGGGCCTCGTGGTCGCATCGTGCGCGTGGGGCTTGATGCTCGCGCTACGCGTGAAGGTGCTCGGGATACGTCCGACCGCGGCGTGGACGTTGTCGTTGCACCGTTGGCTCTCCGCGCTCGCGGTCACCTTCACCGCGGTGCACGTGCTCGCGATCCTTGCCGACGACTTCGTCGGCTTCAGCGTGGGCGACGTACTCGTGCCATTCGCCACGTCGTGGCATCCCGTCGCGGTCGCGTGGGGCATTGCCAGCATGTACTTGCTGGTCGCCATCGAGATCACGTCGCTGCTGCGCGCCCGCCTTTCGTACCGCGCGTGGCGCGGCCTTCACTTGTGCAGCTACGTGTTGCTGGGCGCGACCACCATCCACCTCTTGACTGCCGGCACCGACAGCACCACGGTGATTCCCGAGGCGATCGCCGTGGTGCTCGGGATGTTCGCGGTGTTCTCCACCGTGATGCTGCTCACGTGGCGCGCAGCACCGAAGCCGCGGCGCATCATCATCACGGGCGACGGTCAAGGCCGCACAGTCGACCGGTAGCCTCGATCGGGTGCCGAACAGCTCGCTGGACCGATCCGGCGCGCTGCACCGCCTGCGCCACGACGACTTCGACGTGGTGGTGATCGGGGGCGGGATCACCGGCGCCGGCGTTGCCCTCGACGCGGCGAGTCGCGGGTTGCGCACTGCGCTCGTGGAGCGCGACGACTTCGCGTCGGGCACGAGCAGCAAGAGCTCGAAGTTGGTGCACGGCGGATTGCGCTACCTCGATCAACGCGAGTTCCGGCTGGTCCACGAAGGACTCGCCGAACGACAACGCGTCATCGAGAACGCGCCACACCTCGTGTCGATCCTGCCGTTCCTCGTGCCGGTGCTGCGGCGCGGCGGCGCCATCGATCGTCGGCTCGCGCCGTTCCTCGGTGGTGCGCTGTGGATGTACGACCTGGTGGGCGGTGTGCGCATCGGCACGCGGCATCGCCGCATCACGGCCGACGAAGCACTCGCGCACATGCCGACCCTCGACCGCGCGCGGGTGTCGAGTGGCTACGTGTACTTCGACGCCCAGGCCGACGACGCACGCCTCACCCTCGCGATCATCCGCACCGCGGCCTTGCACGGCGCGGCCGTCGCCAACCGCGCACGCGTGGTTGGCTTCGAGAAGCACGACGACGCGGTCGTGGGCGTGCGCGTCGTCGCGAGCGAGTCGAACACCGACGACGAGATCACGGTGCGCGCACGCGTCGTGGTCAACGCGACCGGCGTGTGGGCCGACCACGTACGCGCGTTCGACGAGGGCGGGCATCCGTCGTCGATCACGCCGGCGAAGGGCGTGCACATCACCGTGCCGTGGTCGCGAGTGCGCAACGACGTCGCCGCGATCGTGCCGACCGCCGACGACCGTCGCTCGGTGTTCGTGATCCCCTGGGGCGAGCACACCTACGTGGGCACCACCGACACGTCGTTCGACGGATCCATCGACGAGCCGCGCTGCACGCGTGACGACATCACGTACCTGCTGCGCGCGCTCAACGAGGTCACCACGGTGCATGCCACGGAGGACGACGTCACCGGCACCTGGGCCGGGCTGCGGCCGCTGTTGCGCGCGCCGGGCAGGCCACGCACCACCGATCTGTCGCGGCGACACTCGGTGCACACGTCGACGAGCGGCGTGGTCACCGTGACCGGCGGGAAGCTCACCACCTACCGACGCATGGCGGCCGACGCAGTCGACGCCGCTGCGCACCGACTCGCCGGGCGCGTGGGCCCGAGCTGCACGAAGCGGCTCCGTCTCGCGGGAAGCGAAGGGATCGACCCACCGAAGGCAGTGCTTCCCACTCCCGGTTCGTCACCTTCGACGCGGTCCGTCGACGAGCACCTCCGTGGTCGCTATGGCGCCGATGCCGCGGCAGTGAAGTCGCTCGCGCACTCGATCCCCAACGGTGGCGAGCCGCTCGTGCCCGGCTTGCCGTACCTTCGGGCCGAAGCGGTGTATGCGGTACGCGAGGAGATGGCGTTGACGCTCGACGACGTGCTGGCCCGGCGCACGCGGGCACGCATCCTCGACCACTCCGCCACGATCGAAGCCGCGCCCGCGGTCGGGGCGTTGCTCGCGCCCGAGCTCGGGTGGGACTCGTCGACCACCGATCAGGAAGTTGCTCGCTTCGTCGCCCTCGCCCACACCGACCGGTGGTGAACGTGAAGCGCATCCCGTCGCTCGCGCTCATCGCGTGCACCCTCGCGATGGTGCTCGCCATGCCCACGGCCGCCGCGGCGAA
>JBEVLJ010000202.1:0-8053 GCA_040509195.1 Acidimicrobiia bacterium | reverse complement strand
GCGGCGCGTGAGTACGGCGCGCGCGTCACCGGCATCACGCTGTCGGCGGAGCAGCGCGACTTCGTGAGCAAGCGGGTCGCCGACGCCGGCCTGCAGCACCTCGTGAGCGTGCAGCTGCTCGACTACCGCGATCTCCCGTCGACCCACGCGCACGACGCGGTCGCGAGTGTGGAGATGGGCGAACACGTGGGCGACGCGCAGTACCCCGCGTTCCTCGAGCGTGCGCATGATTCGCTGCGCCCTGGGGGTCGGTTGCTCATCCAACAGATGTCGCGTCCGCCGGGCGCCCCCGGCGGCGGGCCGTTCATCGAGGCGTTCGTCGCCGCCGACATGCACATGCGTCCGGTGGGGGAGACGGTGAACGCCATCGAGCGCGCCGGCTTCGAGGTGCGCCACGTGGAAGCGATGCGCGAGCACTACGCGCACACCGGTCGCGCGTGGACGCGCAACCTCGATGAGCACTGGGACGAGGCCGTCGCTCTCGTTGGTGAAGAGACGGCGCGCGTGTGGCGCCTCTACCTGGTGGGTGGCACGCTCGCGTTCGACGAGGGCCGCATGGGCGTCGACCAGATCCTCGCCCGAGTGGTCGAGTGAACGCGACCAACCCGCTCGGCGCGGCCGACTTCGCCACGAGCCGCTTCCTCAGCGGGTTGATCGTGAGCGCGCTCGCGGTGGTGGTGCTCGTCGGCATCACATTCCTGGTCGCGCGCGCCGTCGGTCGCTACAACGTGATCGACATCGCGTGGGGGCTCGGGTTCGTCGCGGTCGCGCTCGCGTCGTTCCTCTGGTCGATCGACGAGGGCGACGACACGCAGCGCGTGCTCATGCTGGTGCTCGTCGCGATCTGGGGCCTTCGCCTGGCGACCTACATCGGCTGGCGCAGTCGCGGCCACGGCGAAGACCCTCGTTATGCGGCGATGCTCGAACGCGCCGATGGCAGTGAGGCGACGTACGCGCTCACGCGCATCTTCCTCCCGCAAGCTGCCGCGATGTGGTTCATCTCATTGCCGGTGCAGGTCGCCATGTACCAGCGCGACCCGCACGTCGTGCTCATGGTGCTCGGCACGCTCGTCTGGCTGATCGGTTTCTCGTTCGAGAGCATCGGTGACCGCCAACTCGCGCGGTTCCGCGCCGATCCCGCCAGCAAGGGGCAGGTGATGGACCGCGGGCTCTGGCGCTACACGCGCCACCCCAACTACTTCGGGGACGCGTGCCTGTGGTGGGGCATCTTCGTGGTGGCGTGCGCGCAGTGGCAGGGCATCCTCACCGTCTTGTCGCCGGTCTTGATGACGTGGACGCTGGTCGCGAAGACGGGCAAGCCGCTCCTCGAGGCTGACATCGCGCAGCGACGTCCGGGCTACGCCGATTACGTGGCTCGCACCAGCGGGTTCTTCCCCTGGCCGCCCCGCCGCTTCAACGCCTGAGGTCGCACCGCGGCGACCGAGTTCCGTGTGCACCTGGCGGTTCTGGTGGCGCAAGTATCCGGACGCGGGCTGTGGGACGGCCTGAGTCAACCCGCTATCCGAGTGCTTGCATTGCCGCGTCGAGCGCGGTCTCGACGCGCGCGGTCATCCCGGCGGTGTCGACGGGTGCTCGGCCGTGCACCTGCACAGGGATGAAACGCAGCCAGTCGCTGCTGTATCCGGAGAGCGCAGTCGCGATCCAGTAGGGGTCGACGGTCGACGCGGTGACGGCCTCGTAGCGCGCGCGGAACTGCGCGGCCGCGTCGGCGCTGAACAGCACCGCGAGGTTGAGCATGCAGTGGCCGACGTCGAGGCCGGCCGGTCCGCGGCTCGGAAATGTCCAGTCGACGACACCCGTGAGTTGCTCACGTGACCACAGCAGGTTGAAGTGCTGGTAGTCACCGTGGCGGAAGACCGGGGTGGTGGTGGGTGGTTCGCGTGCGCCGAGCGCATTGGCGGCGCGCCACAGCTCGGGACGAGTCGCGTCGCTCGGGACCGCACGCGACGAGAAGTCGTACGCAGTGAAGGCGGGGATCCGGTCGTCGATCGGAAGTGCGTGGATGTCGCCGAGGGTGTCGGCGACCGCGTGCAGCCATGGGGCGAAGTCGCTCGGCGCGAGGAAGATCGATCCGGGAAGCCGCGACATCAGGAGCGCAGGCACGCCGGCCTGGTCACCCTCGGCGTCGGCGGCGATCACGCGAGGTGCGGGAACGGGTGACGGCTCGACCAGCTCGAGGGCGGCCTGCTCGTCGACGACGTGCTGCGCCATGGCGCTGCGGTCGATGCCGAATCGGTTGCCGACCCAACGGCGAAGCACCACGGTCGTGCGGGCTCCCGCCAGGGTCTCGATCGTGACGCGATGGACGGCGGAGCTGATCCCACCGTGCAGGCGACGAACCGACCGCACCGTCGCACCCCGGCCCATCGTCGCCGCCACCCATGCCAGCGCTTCGGACGGCGGCCGACGCAGTTGCGGATCGATCACGACGTCGGAAAGGTAGGTGACGACAGCGCGTCGAGGCCACAAGATTCGTCGTCGTGGTTCCGAGCGCCGAGTCCTCTCGACGACCTGCGACAATGACCTCCACGGGCCGCTAGCTCAGTTGGTAGAGCATCGGACTTTTAATCCGCTGGTCCAGGGTTCGATCCCCTGGCGGCCCACCGGTGATAGGGCGACGCTTGCCCCGTTGGCATCGGCGGGCGTGTCCATCGACGAGGGGCGGCGCATCCTCGGTGAGAACGCGATCGAGTGCTTCCGCCTCGACCGCGACGTACTCGCGCGCATCGCCGAACGGATCGGCCCGCGCCCCGACGAGCTGCTCGGCGAGCACGCCGTGCGACCGGAGCTCGTCGACCACTTCGACGCGCGCGGCGGCTTCCGCAAGCCGCCGCTGCTCTTCGACGACGGCGCGATCGACCGCCACCTTGCCGACGACATCTCGGCCCTGATGAGTACCCAGTAGCAGCCACTGCGCGGCCGATTGGCGACACCAGCAAACCGGACCTTGGCCGTCTGTGAAGAGCGGCGTCTAGATTGCGGCCGTTCAGCGATCGAGCGTGGGAGGTGGCGCGGGTGGACGACATGGACCGTGTGCTGTTGGATCGAGTGGCTGTCCGGGACGTGTTCGAGCGGTACCTGCAAGGCCTCGACCGCCACGACACGGAGATGATCGTGGGAGCGTTCACCGACGACGTGGAGCGCACCTCGTCGGAGGGCGGGTCGTCGTCGTCGGGGACGGCCTCTGCTCGCGACGGCTTCAGCCGGCCCGGCTTGGGTCCCGCCGAGTTGGACCGGACGATCCATCGCACACATCTCCTGGGCAACTTCACGGTCACGATCGTCGGGGACGAGGCGAACGGTGAGGCCGTCTGCGTGTCGTTCCTCACCGGTGAGCGCGCCGATGCACCACACACACTGATCCGGGGTATCGAGTACGGGCTGTCGTTCCGGCGTGAGTCGAACGAATGGCGGATCTGCCGTTTGGACCACTCGCTGACCTGGATGCTGGAGGCGACGCCGGTCAAGTCCTGAGGCTGTGGCACGTTGGCGTGCGGTCAGGTGCGGTCAGGTGCGGTCACGCCGGTGCGCCGGTCGTCGATACGGTGCCAGCGTGTCGAGCATGAAGGTCTTCGACTACGTCGTCGTGGGGGCGGGCTCCGCGGGTTGCGCTCTCGCCCACTGCCTCACCGAGGACCGCCAACAGAGGACGTGGACGAATGCCACTCTTCTCTTGATCCGCTGGTCCAGGGTTCGATCCCCTGGCGGCCCACCATGACGGTCGACTTCGGCAAGACGGCGACTGACTACGGCCACCATCGGCAAGGATTTCCCTCGTCGATGTTCGACCGGCTCGAGCCGTTCGGAGTCGGCCTGGCCGGTCAGCGAGTCGTCGACGTCGGCACCGGCACCGGCGCCGTCGCCCGCGGGTTCGCACTCCGCGGCTGCCACGTGATTGGCATCGATCCGTCGACCGCGCTGCTCGAGCAGGCGCACCGGCTCGACGCCGAGTTCCACGTGGAGGTGGATCACCGCGTCGGGTCGGCGGAAGCGACCGGTCTCGACGACGGCTCCGTCGACGTGCTGAGCGCCGGTCAGTGTTGGCACTGGTTCGACCGACCCGCGGGTGTGAGAGAGGCGGCGCGCGTCGTGGTCCCCGGTGGGCACGTCGTGATCTGTCACTTCGACTGGCTCCCGCTGCCCGGCACCGTGGTCGAAGCCACCGAGGAGCTGATCCTCGAGCACAACCCCGGGTGGGAGTGGAGCGGGAGCACGGGCGTGCACCCGGAGTGGTTGCGCGATCTCGCCGGCGGTCCGTTCACGTCGATGGAGACGTTCAGCTACGACGTCGACGTGGAGTACAGCCACGAAGCCTGGCGTGGTCGGATCCGTGCGAGCGCAGGCGTGGCGGCGTCGTTGCCTGATGACGACGTGCAGCGCTTCGATCGCGCGCATCGCGCCATGCTCGACGCGCAGTTCCCCGCCGACCCGCTCGCGATCCCGCATCGCGTCTGGGTCCTGGTCGCGACGCGCGTGTGACCCGCTGACCCGAGGTGACGCGGGTCGTACGCACCTGTCACCATCTCGTCATGACCTACGAGGTGGCGCTCGCCCAGACCGACGAGGAGAAGGAAGCCGCCTACCGCTTCCGGTACACGGTGTACGTCGAGGAGATGGGCCGCTACCAGGGCAGCGCCGACCACGAAGGTCGGCGGCTGGTCGAGCCCGAAGACGACCACAGCTTCGTCATCTACGCGCGCGACGGCGACGACGTCGTCGGCACCGCACGCCTCAGTTGGGGCGGGAACGGGTTCTCGGAACGTCAGGTCGACGAATATCGCCTCGCGCCGTTCCTCGCCGATCTCCCCAACGAACAGATCGGCGTCGGCGAACGTGTGATGGTCACGCCCGCGTTGCGCGGCACCGGACTCATCGACGAGCTCATGGAGTTCCGCACCTGGGTCGCCGACGAGCACGACGTGCGGGTGATCTTCGCGGCGTGCGAACCGCACCTGCTGTCGCTCTACCTCGGCCAGGGCCGGCGCACCTACGCCGATCGAAACATCAACACGCCGGAGGCCGGGTACCTCATCCCGCTCGTCGCGTTTCCCGATGGTCCCGAGGTGCTGCGCGGTGTCGGTGTCGGCACCGCACCCGACGAGTTGCCCGCGTGCATCGCGAAGGTCCTCTCCGGCAGTGGTGCGGTGATGAGCCCGCTCATGACCAGCGAGGACGACTACGAGTCGCACCTCCGCGCCGCGATGCACGAGATCGAAGCGCAGCAGATCTCTGCGTTCCACGGCTTCACCGACGACGAGGTCGAGCGATGTCTCACGCGGAGCAACGTGATCGAGTGCGTGCGGGGTGACCGCGTGCTGAAGCGGGGCGGGGTGGCGCGCAACGTGTTCGTCGTCCTCGACGGCATCCTCGAGGCGCGCGACGGCGATCGCGTGCTCGGCGCGATCCGCACCGGCGAGGTGTTCGGCGAGACCGCGTTCCTGCTCGAGCGGCCGCGAACCGTCGACGTCGACGCCGCGAGCGACACCGTACGAGTCCTCAGCCTCAGCGAGCACACTTTGCGAACGATGGTCGTCGAGGATCCGGCCGTCGCCGCGAAGCTCCTCTTCAACATCTCCAAGATGCTGTCCGTGCGCATCGTGAAGGCCGACCGCTCCGGCTGATCAGAGGTCGAACGTCATCACGTGGTGGCCGGCGTCGACGCTCGGGGTGACCGCGAGTCGATGGTGGCGAGCAGGTGCGCTGGCGACGAGTTGGCGTCGATGAGCTCGGCGCTCACGTGCGGTCCGCGGTGACGCAGCACGTTGGTGAGGCGCGTGGTGATGGTCTTGAGGTCGCGCGTGCTGCGCAGGTCGTTGGCGATGATCACGTACGTGTTGTCGAAACGGGCGGCGTGTTCACGACGTTCCTCCCAATGGCGAGCCCATTGAATGATCGGCACGATGGGCCCACGACCTTGAATCGACTCGAGTCGCCTCGCCGCGGCCGCTGGATCCGTGGCCCGGGAGGGATTGATCCGCCTGCTCGACGGGAGCGAATGATCGACGCGCGGCAACGCGCAGGCCAGCTTCCACCTGGCGGTCGATCCAATGCGAGGAGGGGACATGGATTCGCTCGCGACCATGGACAAGGTGTTGCAGGAGACCAAGCGCGTCGTCGACGGGATCGAGCCCGCACAGCTCGACAACCCGACACCGTGCACCGAATGGACGGTGCGCGACGTGCTCAACCACATCACGGCCGGCGCGCGCATGTTCGCGATCGCGGCCGAGCAGGGCTCGGTTCCCGACGACCAACTCGGTGAGCTGATCATGGGCGACAACCTCGGCGACGACTACCGCGCCTCGTTCAGAAGCGCGGCCGACGACGCGATCACGGCCTTCTCCGCGCCGGGCGTGCTCGACAAGATGGTGGTGTTGCCGTTCGGCGAGATGCCCGCGGGCGTCGGGTTGAACATCGCGATCTTCGACGTGTCGACGCACACGTGGGACCTTGCGCAGGGCTCGGGTCAACAGACGCAGTTCGATCCTGACGTGCTGGAGTCGGCGTTCGCGATCGCGCAACAGATGATGAGCGACGACCTGCGTGCCACCGGACAGTTCGGTCCGGAGGTCGTGGTCGCCGACGACGCGCCGACGCTCCAGCGACTCGCCGGTCTGTGCGGTCGCGCGTTCTGACCGTGAGCCGTCACTCAGCTGGGGTCGCGTGATGGGTCGTCGAGTGTGTCCGCGGGCGCGGTCACGACGCGGAAGCCGTCGGCGCGCAGCACGTCGCGATTGCGCACGTGCAATGCATCGTTCTCGCTGAATCGATTCAGCGCGACCACGACCGGGAGTGGTGCGAGCGCCGCGGCCGACAAGCGCACCGCGTTGATCGTGCCGAGCCCCGCGTCGGCGACGAGGACGACCAGATCGGGCGCGAGCTCGTGCGCGAGGTCGACGTTGTCGCCGTCGGTCGCGATCGGCGAGCGCGGACCGCCGACGCCTTCGACCAGGCCGACGTCGACCATGGCTGCCCAGGTGGTCTCGTGGGCGAGGTCGGCGACGCTGAAGGGTGGGCGGCCGAGCTCGTCGGCCGCCATCGGCGGAGCCCACGCGACTCGGTAGGTGCGTTCCGGCGGCGTGACCACGTCGGGCGCCTCGCCGGTGGCCGCCGCGAGCGCGTCGGCGTCGGTGGGCGTACCGGGGTCGCACGACTGCACCGGTTTGCGCGCCGCCACGGTGAGCCCGCGTGCGCGGAGGTGCCGCGCGAGTGCGGCGGTCCACCAGGTCTTGCCGATGTCGGTGGCGGTGCCGGCGACGAAGACCAGCCGGCGCGGGCGGACGGGCTCGCTCACGAGGCCTGGCTCACGGCAACGCGGCGAGCGCGCGCACCAACCGCTCCACCTGGTCCGGCGTGTGCGCCGCCGACACGGTGACGCGCAAGCGCGACGTGCCCGGCGGCACCGTCGGTGGGCGGATGGCGGTGACGAGGAGGCCGTCGTCGAGCAACGCGGCGGCCGCGTCGATTGCCGCCTGTTCGCTCCCGCACAGGTAGGGGACGATCGGCGACGGGTGGCCGGCGCGCAGGTGGTCGATGTTGGCGCGGAGCGCGTCGCGCAACCGGTCGCCTTCATCTGATCGGACGATCGCGAGCGCCGCGAGCGCCGCGGCTGCATCGGCGGGCGTGCCCGCGGTGGTGAAGATGTAGGAGCGTGCCCGGTTGACGAGCAGCTCGACGAACGATTCGTCACCGGCGACGAACCCCCCGAGCGCGCCGAGCGCCTTCGACAGCGTGCCGACGCGGAGCAGGTCGACGCCGGCCGAGGCAACGTGCGCGAGATCGACGTCGGGGCCGAGCACCGCGTGCGCTTCGTCGAGCACCAAGAGCGCGCCGTGGCGCGCGCACACGTCGATGAGGTCATCGACGGCCGCGACGTCGCCGTCCATGGAGAACACCGTCTCCGACACCACGACCGCGCGCTCGTGCGCCGAGGCGCGCAGGATCTCGTCGAGGTGCGCGAGGTCGCGATGGCGGTACACCGCGAGTGGCGCCCCTGCGAGGCGGCGTCCGTCGACGATCGACGCGTGGTTCA
>JBEVLJ010000201.1:0-3751 GCA_040509195.1 Acidimicrobiia bacterium | reverse complement strand
CACCGACCAATGCGACGAACGAGCCACCGAGCGCGAGGAGCGACGCGAGTCCCCACCACCCCGCGATGCGATCGCGCGGACCTGCGCCGGCACGTGCAAACCCACGCGCGTCCATCGACTCCGCCAACGTGATCGCGCGCTCCATGCCGATCTCGAGCACCGGCACCACTTGACGCAGCAGGCGGCCGCGGCGAACGACGCGACCGCCCGTGCGCGCGCGGTCGGCGTCGCGCACGTCGGCGATCGCGGTGAGGGTCGACGGCACGAACGCGAGCGCGACGACCACGACCAATCCGACTTCGTAGAACGCGCGCGGCGTGCTCTGCACGAGCTCGGAGTGCGACACCACCGAGTTGAACGCGCCGAACACTGCCATCACGCCGACGATCGCGAACCCTTCGACCAACGACTGCAACATCACCGGAAGTTCGATGGTGCCGCCAACGGTGAACCCGCCGAGCAAGCGCGGCAACGTGAACTGCGGTGCGGTGAACAACACGTGACCGACGCCGTGGGTGGTGAGCACGGTGAGCACCATGCGCGCCACGGCAAAGAACACGCCCACGCCCACGAGGATCGGGAACGCGCGCGCGTACGGTCCGGGGCGCGCGTGCAATGACACCGCGAGCCCGGCGATGCCGATGACGAGCGCCACGTAGCCCGGGTTCGGCGCGAGCTGCACGCACGCCGCCGCGGCCAACGCCCACGTCATCCACACTCCCGCGTGCCAACGGCCGGCGCGCACGTCGTCGGCAGACGATGAAGGAGTGCCAGTGGCAGTGCCAGTGGCAGTCGAGGCGCGCGGGGGCGCGGCGTCGACGGGGGTGGATTCCGGGGATTGCACCGCGCGGTTCACGTCCTACTAGGGTGCCTTCTCGACAGCGGTTGCGCGCAACCCGGACGTTGCGTGCGGTTCCGTGAAGCTCCCGAGCAGCCTGCTCGGTGGTGAACGGAACGGGGGAAGTCGGTGCGAGACCGACGCTGACCCGCAACTGTGAGCGGAAGCGGCACGAGCGATGCGCCGCATTTCGTGAGCCAGGCTACCCGCCACTGTCCACCGGGCCACCGGTGCTCCCCAGCGGAGCTGTCCTTGTCGGACAGCCGACAGACGACCCTCGTGGAACAGGGGTCATGGAGGAACGCTCATGTCTCGCCTCGCTCGCGTGATCGCGCCGTTGGCCGCGATCGCGCTCGCTGCGCTTCTCGTGCCCGTCACCGCGCACGGCGCCGTCGACCCTGCCGTCGTCGACGGCGGCGTCGGCTACCTCGCCACGACCCAGATCGGCGGCACCGACGCCTCCGCCGGCGCCGGCGCGTGGGACTCGTCGGTTCCGTCGGTCTTCAACACGTTCGACGCGGTGCTCGGCATCGCCGAGGCCGCGCAGACCGGCGCGACGTGGAACACGACGGAAGCGTTTGACGCCGTCGACGGCTTCGAGAACGCCGACGGCACCAGCCCGCTCGCCTACATGGACCTGGTCGGCAACGCGGCGGCGGGCGTCGGTGCGGGTCGCGCCGCGAAGATCATCACGTTGTGGGCCGAGCCGCTCGGCCTCGACCCAACCGAGTTCGACCCCGCCGGCAACGGTGGCGGTGTCGACCTCGTGAGCATCGTCGGTCTGCCGATGGTGAACGGCGCGTACGCCGACGCCCTCCACTTCAGCGACACGCTGTACGCCGCGCTCGCCGTGCACCTCGTCGGTGGGACCGTCTCACCCATCACCGTGCAGTACATCCGCGACGGTCAGGGCGCGACCGGGTTCTGGAACTACGACCACGATCCCTCCGACGTCGATGCCGCCGATGTCGACTCGACCAGCCTCGCGATCCAAGCGCTGATCGCCGCGGGCGTGCCCGCAACCGATCCCGCGATCGTGAAGGGCCTTTCCTACATCGCCTCGCAGCAGGAGCCCGACGGTCGGTGGTTCTTCTTCGGCTCGCCGAGCTCGGAGACCACGTCGCGCGCGCTGCTCGCGATCGCGGCGGCGGGCTTCGACGTGAACTCGCGCTGCTGGCGCGACACGGTGCTGCCATCGTCGGCGACCGATCCGTTCGTCGGTGGTGACGACGCGCTGAGCTCGTTCGCGCAGGAGGACGGCTCCATCGCCGATCCGACGTCGTTCGGGCCCACGTACTCGACCGCGCAGTCACTCGAAGGACTGCTTCGCAACTGGCTGCCGGTCGTGTCCGGGACGCCGAACAACTGTGAAGCGCCGGTGTCTCCGAGCACGCCGGTCGTGCCGGGGAGCCCGACGTTCGTGGCCGCGCCCGTCGAGGTGACGCCACGGTTCACCGGATGACCGGTGCGCGACCGGCGCACGTGCGCCGGCTGCTCGTCGCACTCGCGCTGCTGGTCGGCGCGGTGGGGATGTCGATTCCTGCCGCGCCGCCCGCAGCCGCCGACTCGGCCACCGCGGTCGTCGTCGTCGACACCGGTGCCAGTGTGATCACGCGCACCATCTCGTTCTCGGGCTCGATCAGTGGCATCGACGCGCTGCAGCTCGCGGGAGCGAATCCGCAGCTGAAGGACTACGGCGGTCCGCTCGGCTTGGCGGTGTGCAAGCTGTTCGGAGTGGGCGACGAGTTCGACCAGTGCCCCGGCGGATGGAACTACTACCGATCGCCGGGCGGGGCGGCCGCGTGGGGGTTCTCGGCGCGCGGCGCCTCGAACACCACGGTGCACGACGGCGACGTCGAAGGTTGGAAGTACGGCTCCGGTCGGCCCGGTGGTTCCCCTGATTTCTGCGACTACGTGGCCTGCGCACCTCCGCCGACGGTGGCGCCCGCGCCCGCTCCGACCGCATCGCCCGGCGACACCGGCGGCACGGCCGCCACGCCTGGTCGCGGATCCACGACCTCGGGCGGCACCTTGGGCGCGGCGACGACGGGCGACGGCGCGACTTCGGCTGACGGTTCCGCGGCGACTGCCGGCCAGTCGACCCCCACCGAGACGTCGACGCCCGCCACGAGCGAGACGAAGCGCAAGGACACCGACGACGTCGCGCTCGCGTCGTCTTCCGGCAAGGCCGGGACGAGTGGCGGGAGCAGCTCACCGATCGGGCTCGCGGTGGTCGCGGCCCTGCTGATGATTGCGGCGACCATCGCTGTGGTGGCGAGGCGACGCGCGAATCGCGTGCCGCCCGCGGGCTCGTCGTAGGCGCGCACTCGCGCCACCTGCAGCGACTCGGGTACGGTTTCGACGCGATGGCGACGCGCACCCGCACGTTTGGAGCCGGCAACCGCGAGAGCCACGACGCCAGCGACTTCTACGCGCGCTTCACGTCGCCCGAGGTGTCGAAGGACTCGACCGTCAACCCGTGCACCGCGGCTGACCAGCTCTTCGTCGGCGACGCGCGCGACATGAGCGAGGTACCCGACAACTCGGTGGCGCTGGTGATGACGTCGCCGCCGTACTTCGCGGGGAAGGCCTACGAGACCGAGCTCGACGCCGACGGCATTCCCGCGAACTACCTCGAGTACCTGGTGATGCTGCGCGACGTGTTCGCCGAGTGCGTGCGCGTGCTCGAGCCGGGCGGCCGCATCGCAGTGAACGTGGCGAACCTCGGACGCAAGCCCTACCGATCACTCGCCGGCGACGTCACCACCATCCTCCAGGATGAGCTCGCGTTGCTGTTGCGTGGTGAAGTCGTGTGGGTGAAGGCGAAGGGCGCGGCAGGGTCGTGCGCGTTCGGGTCGTACATGAAGGCGTCGAACCCGGTGCTGCGCGATCTCAGCGAACGGGTGGTGATCG
>JBEVLJ010000200.1:0-7041 GCA_040509195.1 Acidimicrobiia bacterium | reverse complement strand
GTGTGACCGTGCCGGTGGAAGAGGCGTGGAAGGTGTTGCTCGACGTCGAGCGCATCGCGCCCTGCATGCCGGGCGCGCAGCTCCAGGAGATCGAGGGCGACGAGTTCCGCGGCATCGTGAAGGTGAAGGTCGGCCCGATCACCGCGCAGTACAAGGGTGCGGCGCGCATCGAGTCGCAAGACGACGCCACGCACACCGTGGTGATCAAGGCCGAAGGCCGTGACACGCGTGGTCAGGGCAATGCGTCGGCCACCGTCACGGCAGTGCTCGAGCCCGACGGCACCGGCACGGTGGTGAAGATCGACACCGACCTCAACGTCACCGGCAAAGTCGCGCAGTTCGGCCGCGGTGTGATGGCCGACGTGTCGAGCAAGTTGCTGGGTCAGTTCGCAGCGTGCCTCCAGGAGAAGCATCTGTCGGGCGCGTCGGAAGAAGTGCCGGTCGAGGAGGCGTCGACGGCGACCGACGCGGCGGCAGAAGCCGCGCCGGAGCCTGCGGCCGCGAGCGAGCCCACGACGGGTGTGCGCACCATCAACTCGCCCGAGGCGGAGCCGGTCGACCTGCTCGGCGCGTCGAGCGACGCGCTGATCAAGCGGATCGTCCCGATCGTCGCCGCGCTGGTGGCGCTGCTCGCCGTCCGGTCGATCTTCAAGCGTGGCAAGAAGCGCCGTCACCGCAAGCACCACGACAGCTGATCCATCCCCTGACCCGGGGAGCGGGTGTCGTAGGATCGAACCCGTGTTCGATCAGGTGGCGGCAGCGAACCACGATCCCAGCGGGGTCGTGCTCGGCATCGATCCGGGGCTGTCGCGATGTGGCTACGGCGCGGTGCGCCGTGATGGCGCCAACATGGTTGCCGTCGCGTGCGGCGTGATCCGCACGCCGCCCGACGCGCCGTTGCCGGACCGTCTCGCTGCGCTCTCGCGCGAGCTCGACCGCTTGGTCGAGGAGCTCCGGCCGCAGGCCATGGCCGTCGAGCGCGTGCTCTTCCAGGTGAACGTGCGCACCGCGATGTCGGTGGGCCAGGCGAGCGGGCTCGCGCTCGCGCTCGCAGGACGCGAACGCATCCCCGTCGTGCAGTACAGCCCCAACGAGGTGAAGCTCGCCGTTGCCGGCGACGGCGGCGCAGCGAAGGAAGAGGTGCAAGCGATGGTGCAACGCCTGCTGCGCCTGCGCGACCTGCCGAAGCCGGCCGACGCGGCTGACGCGCTCGCCCTCGCGCTGTGCCACCTCTGGCGCGCGCCACTGAACGCGGCGGTGCCCGACGCGCCCGGCGAGTCGCGCCTCGACGCCGCGATCGCCGCAGCGTCAGCGAAGGCGGCTCGCGGGTGATCGGGTCGCTGCGCGGCATCGTGTTGGAGCGCACGCCCACTGGTGAGGTGCTCATCGAGGTCGGTGGCGTGGGCTATCGCGCGCTGGTGCCGCTGGGTGCGCTCGCCACGCTCACCCCGAACTCGCCCGCGTTCGTGTTCACGCACCTGCACGTGCGCGAAGACGCGATGACGATCTACGCGTTCACCACGCGCGACGAACGCGACACGTTCGAGTCGTTGATCGCCGCCACCGGCGTGGGGCCCAAGCTCGCGCTCGCGATGCTGTCGGTGCACTCGCCGAACGCGTTGCGACGGGCAGTGATGGACGACGACAAGGCCACGCTCACGCTCGTCCCCGGCGTCGGCCCGCGCACCGCGCAACGCTTGCTCGTCGAGTTGAAGTCGCGTCTCGACGTCCCGGATCTCGATCTCACCGACGCCGGTGCACCGTCGGCGCGCGCCGAGGTGCGGGCCGCGCTCGAAGGGCTGGGCTACGGCGCCGACGAAGTGCGCGACACGCTCGCCGCGCTCAGCACCGACTCGAACGCCGACGCGAGCGTCGAAGACCTGTTGCGCGACGCGCTGAAGATGCTGGCGGCCGCACGATGACGCCCGATCCAACGAGGCCGGCCGGATGAGAGACGAGCTGCTGGGCCCGCAAGCCGATCCCATCGAGGTCGCCGAGGAGACGAGCCTTCGGCCGCGTCGGCTCGACGAGTTCGTCGGGCAACCGCGACTCAAGGAACACCTCGAGATCGTGCTCGCCGCGGCGCGTCAACGCGGTCAAGCCGTCGATCACCTCCTGTTCGCCGGGCCACCGGGGCTCGGCAAGACCACGCTGTCGGGGATCGTCGCCGAGGAGATGGGCGTCGGCCTGCGCATCACGAGTGGCCCTGCGCTCGAGCGCGCCGGCGACCTCGCCGCCATCCTCACCAACCTCGACGACGGCGACGTGCTGTTCATCGACGAGATTCACCGCTTGCCGAAGGCGGTCGAGGAAGTGCTCTACCCGGCGATGGAAGACTTCCAGCTCGACATCGTGATCGGGAAGGGCCCGTCGGCGCGATCGATCCGGCTCGACCTCCCGCGCTTCACGTTGGTCGGCGCGACCACGCGCACCGGTCTCATCGCGGGCCCGCTGCGCGACCGCTTCGGGTTCGTGGCGCGTCTCGACTACTACGACGCCGACGAGCTCGTCACGATCGTCGACCGCACGGCGTCGATTCTCGGCGTGCCCCTCGACGCCGCGGGTGCGTACGAGGTGGCCCGTCGTTCGCGCGGCACCCCGCGCATCGCGAATCGTCTGTTGAAGCGCGTACGCGACTACGCCGAGGTGCGTGCCGACGGCAGTGTCACCGGCGACCTCGCACGCGACGCGCTCGTGCTGTTCGAGGTCGATGAGCTCGGACTCGACAAGGTCGACCGGGCCGTGCTCGCCGCGCTGTGCACCACGTTCGGCGGTCGTCCGGTCGGTCTCCACACCCTCGCGGTGGCCGTCGCCGAAGAGCCCGAAACGGTCGAAGAGGTCTACGAACCGTTCTTGCTCAAGGCCGGCCTGCTCGACCGCACGCCCAGGGGCCGCATGGCCACCCCGGCGGCCTACACGCACCTCGGGCTGGTTGCTCCGGCGTCGATCGCCGTTCCCGATCTGTTCACCCAACCGGTCGAGGAATAGTGGGTGGCCGCCGAGGGCGGAGCGCGACCGACCGCTAGCATCCGCAACCGGTCATCGCCGTCCGAGGGAAGTCATGACAGTCGCCATCCTCTATTTCGTCGTGCTGGCGGCGGCGTTCTTCCTGCTCATCGTGCGGCCACAGCGACGCCGCGCCGCCGCGCACCAGGCGCTCGTGAAAGCGCTCGAACCGGGCGACGACGTGATCACCACCGGCGGGATCTTCGGGGTGATTCGAGCGGTCGACGACGAGACCGTCGACCTCGAGGTGGCACCCGGCACCGTGTTGCACCTGGCGCGCGCGTCGATCGCGCAGCGCGTCCCCGACGACCTCGTCGAAGGCGACGACGCGGCTGACGGCGGCTCCGACGAAGCCGGTCAGGCCTGACGTGCGCAAGTACTGGATCTTCCTGATCACGTCGCTGGTGCTGATCGTGGGCACCTTCGCCGCAACGCTCATTTCGGGGAACACGCCGGTGCTCGGCCTCGACCTCCAGGGTGGCGTGTCGGTGGTCAAGTCGCCCGTGGGCAAGTACACCAACGATTCGCTCGACGTGGCGGTCGACGTGATCCGCAACCGGGTCGACAGCCTCGGCACCCTCGAGCCCGAGATCACGCGCCAGGGCAGCGACATCGTGATCGACCTCCCCGGCGTGAAGAACCGCGATCGTGCCATCAAGTTGGTGGGGGAGACGGGCGAGTTGCGCTTCCGTCCGGTGCTGCTCGGCGCCGGGCAGGTGCCGCCCACGCCGGCCGAAGCCGCGAAGGCCGCGACCACGACCACCACCACCAACCCGAACACGGTGACCACCGCACCTGCGAGCTCCACCGCGCCGACCACCACCACGGTGCCGCCCACGGCCGAGGAGTCGGCGGCGCAGCTGGCGGCCGCGCAAGAAGCGGTCAAGTCGTGCGACCCGAATGCGGTCGTCGCGCTCGAGTCGGTGCCGACCACGACCAGAGCGAACGACAAGCGTGACTCTTGTGTCGTGCTGCCCGACCAGGACAACCCCAAAGTTCGCTACTACCTCGGTCCCGCCGGCTTCACCGGCACCGTGGTCTCGTCGGCGAAGTCGGAGTTCGTCGCCGGACAGGGCTGGACGGTGAAGATGGATCTCACCGACAGCGGCAGTCAGAAGTGGGACAAGCTCGCCGAGCAGCAATTCCACCAGCAGGTCGCGATCGTGCTCGACGGGAAAGTGCACTCGGCGCCGAACATCCTGCCCGACGCGGCCACGTTCTCGTCGTTCGGCGGCACCGCGATCATCTCCGGGAGCATGGACCAGGGTGAGGCACAAGACCTCGCCAAGCTCATCAACTACGGCGCGCTGCCAGTGCGGCTCAAGACGGTGAACGTGGAAGACGTGTCGCCCACGCTCGGCAGCGACCAACTGCGCGCCGGCATCATCGCGGGGCTGATCGGTCTCGGTCTGGTCGCGCTCTACATGCTCGTGTTCTACCGACTGCTGGGCTTGGTGGTGATCTTCGGCCTCGTGCTCAGCGGCATGACGCTCTACACCTTGGTCACCTATCTGGGTGATTCGTTGGGCCTCACTCTGTCGCTCGCCGGTGTCACCGGCATCATCGTGTCGGCCGGTGTCACCGTCGACTCGTACATCGTGTACTTCGAGCGGTTGAAAGACGAAGTGCGCGGCGGCTCCACCGTGCGCGCGTGTGCTGATCGCGCATTCCACCGATCGTTCCGCACGATCTTCGCGGCCGACCTCGTGTCGCTCATCGGCGCGGCCGTGCTCTACGCGCTGGCCATTGGCAGTGTGCGCGGCTTCGCCTTCTTCCTCGGCTTGTCGACAGTCGTCGACCTCGTGCTCTCGTACTTCGTGATGTACCCGCTCGTCGTGTTGATGTCGCGCAAGCCGAGCCTGGTGCGCATGAAGGGCGTCGGCATGGCCGCGGGCCTCGACGCACCTGGGGTCACGGCATGAGAGGTCACGGCATGAGGGGGGTGACAGCATGATCGACGTCATGGAACGCAGTTACGAGAGCGGCGCGCCGCGCAAGCGCAACACGTTCGCCGACCTCTACCACGAGCGCACCACGTACCGATTCATCGCGCACACGAGGCGGTGGATGGCGATCTCCGGCGCGCTCGTCCTCATCTCGATCTTCGCGTTCGTGTTCCGCGGGTTGAACCTCGGCATCGAGTTCGAGGGCGGCACGCAGCTCGGCATCTCCGACTCCGCGGCCGGCACGTCGATCGGCGGCATCCGCGACGTCATCGACCCACTCGGCTTGACGAACGCCAAGGTGCTGATCCTCGGCGGCAACGGCGCGCGGGTGCAGTTCGCCGACACGTCCACGAAGACGGTCAACGAGGTGCGCGCCGCGCTCGCGCAGTACGCCGGGTTCTGCGAGAACCAGGACAGCTGCACCCAGGCCGAGGTCGAGAAGGTCAGCCTCAGCACGGTCGGACCCACGTGGGGCGACAAGGTGAGCGACAAGGCACTGCAGGCACTCGTCGTCTTCTTCCTCGTGCTCGCGCTCTATCTCACGTTCCGCTTCGAGTTCCGCATGGCGATGGCGGCGCTCATCGCGGTCGTGCACGACATCATCATCACCATCGGGGTGTATGCCGTCACCGGCTTCGAGGTCACGCCGGCGACCGTCGTCGCGTTCCTCACCATCCTCGGCTTTTCGCTCTACGACACCGTGGTCGTGTTCGACAAGGTGAAGGAGAACGAAGGTCGGCTCGGCACCGTGGCGGGCGACACGTACTCCGACATGGTGAACCGTTCGCTCAACCAGGTGTTGATGCGTTCCCTCAACACCTCGATCGTCGCCGTGCTTCCCGTTGCGTCGCTGCTGTTCGTCGGCACGTTCGTGCTCGGCGGCCAGACGCTGAAAGACTTCGCGCTCGCGCTGTTCGTCGGCCTGATCGTCGGCGCGTACTCGTCGATCTTCGTTGCCACGCCGATCCTTGCGGTGTTCAAGGAACGTCAGCCGAAGTACCGGGCACTGCGCGAGCGTGCGGCCGTCGACCTCGCCCGTCGCGCCAGTGCTGCGCCAGCCGCACCGGCGACGATCGAGACGATGGACGACGCCGAGGACGAGGTGTTCGGCGACGACGCGGTCCTCGCCGAGGGTGAAGACGAGCTGCTGCGGCAGTCAACCCCCGAATCGGCGCCGCCATCGCCGCCTCCGTCGTCGTCCCGGGCCGCAGCGACTCCGCGTCCCCGCCAACAGCGCAGCAGCAAGAAGCGCAAGCGCCGCTGACACGGACCGCCGTGGGGCGCAACGGGGCATCCGTCTAACCTCGCCCCCTCGCCGTCGATTGGTTTCCCCCACGCGATGCCGCCTGTCCAAGAGGAACGCCACAACTTCTGCGTGTGCACGATCGCGGCGTGCAACGCCTTACCCTCGGTCGTGCTGCTCGCTCAGTCGTTCCACCGCCACCACCCAGGCATCGAGATGCGGGTGTTGCTGGTGGATGCGCCGCCCGCGTATGAGACGCGGGATCTGCCCTTCAAGGTCGTCCTCCCGGCGGATCTGCCGCTCGACCCTGACGAGTTCGGGCGCATGGCGACCTACTACGACGCCACGGAGCTCTCGACCGCGCTGAAACCAACGCTGCTTCGTGGACTCCTCGCCTCGTTCTCCGCGGTCGTGTACCTGGATCCCGAGATCGAGCTGTTCGCCCCGATCACTGACCTGTTCGAGCTCGCCGTGCAACACGGCGTCGCCTTGACGCCGCACGTGATGACTCCGATCCCGCGTGACGGGCTCGGTGGAGTCGAAGAGACCGTCTTACTGAGTGGTCAGTTCAATCTCGGCTTCATCGGGATCGGGGCCTCGGCACTGCCGTTCGTCGACCACTGGGAAGAGCGCACGCGCCGACACTCACTCATCGATCACGCGATCGGCTTCACGGATCAACGATGGGTCGACGCGGTTCCGTCGCTCTTCGAGCACGCGATCGTGCGCGACCCGGGTTGCAACGTCGCGTACTGGAACCTCCACGAGCGCGAATTGACTTACGATGAAACTCGGGGTTGGCAGGTCGACGGAGCAGCGTTGCGCTTCTTTCACTTCAGTGGCCAC
>JBEVLJ010000199.1:0-4582 GCA_040509195.1 Acidimicrobiia bacterium | reverse complement strand
TCGTCGACGCAGCCGTTGCGCGTTTTCCCGACGGGTGTAATCGAGCCTGCCCCGACACCGCCGCGGGTTGGCGTGCACGATCGCCGGGCACGCGACGCTGATGGTCGCCCGCGCGCGCCTCGTCGCGCCCTTCACCCTCGCGATCCTGAGCGCCGCGGCCGCGTTGTCACTCGGTCGCGTGTTCGCGTCAGACCGCTTCGTGATCCCGGTGCTCATCGCCGTCGTGCTCGCCCACGGCGCGGGCGCGCTCGCGCGTTGGCGCGCGTGGCCACTGTGGGCGACCGCGCTCCTCAGCGTCGCCGTGCTCGCCTGCTTCGTCGTCGTCACGCGGGGCGAGCACGTGCACGTCTTCGGCGTCGAGCTCGGCGGTTCCTCCCGCTCGCTCGCCACGCAGCTCGAAGCGGGATGGAACCTCCTCCGCACCGCGCCGCCGCCCGCGCCGGTCACCGACGGTGCGTTGCTGCTCGCCGTGATCGTGACGTTCGTGGTCGCGGCCGTCGCCGACTGGGCGGCCTTCCGCCGCGACGCGGTGCTCGGCGCCACGGCACCCGCGCTCGTGCTCTTCGTGTGGGCGACCACCTTGGGCGCCGACCAGAACCGCGTGCTCACCGTGCTCGGCTTCGCGGCTGGGGCCGCGGCGTTCCTCCTCGCGCAGAACCTCGCGGTGCTCGACAAGGGTCGGAGCTGGCTCGTGTCGCAACGCACCCAGTCGCGTCACTGGCTCGCACCCGCCGTGATCCTGGCCACGATCGCAGTGGTGATCGGCGTGGTGCTTGCGCCGGCACTGCCGGGCGCCGGCGCCGACCCCATCCTCGACTTCGCCGGCCAGGGCGACCGCGGCGCAGGCGGGAGCAGCTACCGCACCGGGATCCCGCCACTCGTCGATGTCGGTGCGAAGCTCAACGACGCCACGAACCGTGAGCTGTTCACCGTGTCCGCCGACCACGCCGACTACTGGCGGGTCGCCGCACTCGATCGGTTCACGGCCGACGGCGGCGGCCAGTGGACGCTGCAGGCCGAGGGAGACGAAGTCGACGTCGGCCTCCCGACCGCCGGGCCTGCCGGTTCGTTCCACCAGGAGTACGACATCGGATCCATGAGTGAACGGTGGTTGCCCGCGGCGTACCGCCCCGTCGCCATCAGTCTCGCCGACACGTTGGTCGTGCGGTCGTCGTCGACGTTGGTCACGAGCGCCGACAGCGTCGAGGGATTGCAGTACTCGGTGGATTCGATCGTGCCGGTCACCGCGGGCGACGCGACGCCCGCGGCGATCGCGGCAACCGCGGCGCCCGTGCCGGCACGTCTCCGCCCCTACACACAATTGCCGGCGAACACACCCGAGGTGATCGGTGCCACCGCGAACGCCGTCGTCACCAACGCAGGCGCGACCACGCCATACGCCCAGGCCGAGGCGCTGCGTAACTTCTTCCGCACCGCCGGGTTCGTGTACGACCTCAGCGTCGACCCCGTCGACACCCCCGACGCGGTCGCCACGTTCCTGCGCGACCAGCGTGGATTCTGCGTGCAGTTCGCCACCGCGTACGCGGTGATGGCGCGATCACTCGGCATCCCCACCCGCATCGCCGTCGGGTTCACACCGGGGACCGTGCGCGACGGCACGTACCACGTGTTCACCCACGACGCGCACGCGTGGCCCGAAGTGTGGCTGGCCGGCATGGGGTGGACCCACATGTTCGACCCGACACCGCCGGCCGGCACCGTGGCCAACGCGACGAGCGGCGGGAGCGCCCTGCCGCGCGAGTCGGCGATCACCCCGGTGCAAGCGGTGCCCGCGACGACGCCCACCACGTCGCCCGCCACGACGCCGACCCAAGCGCCGGGTGGCACCGGCAACCCCGCGACGACCACCCCGACCACGTCGGCGGCGAACACGACGGCACCGAGCGCGACCACGGTGCCCGGCACCCCGCCCGCGACCGCGGCCACCCCTGAAGTGACCACCGCATCGGGTGACTCGAACGACGGGCCGTGGCTGGCGATCGCGCTCGTGATCGCGATCGTGGTGCTCGCGATCGTCGCGGTGCTCGGCTTCATCGTGTGGGCGAAGGCACGACGTCGAGCGCGACGCCGCGCGGCCGAGCCCGATGATGCGGTGCTCGGTGCGTGGGAAGAGGCGCTCGATCATCTGCGCGACGCGCGCATCACACCCGATCCTGCGCTCACCCCGCTCGAGGTGGGACGGGCGATCACACCGGGCGCGCCCGACGCGATCCGTCCGTTGCACGAGCTCGCGCGTCGCTACACCGCGGTGCGCTACGGCCCACTCGACGCGACGCCCGACGACGCCGCGCGCGCGTGGGAGGCGGTCGACTCGCTCGGGGACGCGCTCGACGCGTCGATCAACTGGCGGGAACGATGGCGTCGCCGGCTCGACCCGTCGACGTTGGTGCGGTCGTCGGGCACGACCTCGTCAGGCCTGTCGTCGTCAGGCCGGCGCAACCGCTGAGGCCGGCGGACCGACTGGGCCGGAACGATCAGTTGGACGGATCGTCGCGACCCCAACGATCGCGCCAGCGGTCGCCGGCGTTGCCGAGCATGTTCTTCAATGCGCCGCTGCGCATCGAACCGGTGAGGGTCTCGATGCCGGCCCGACCGAGCTTGCGGAGGTTGTGCTCGATGGCGAGCGCACACCCGAGCATGATCGCGAAGCCGACCACCCCCAACAGCAGCGTGGTGGTGAAGGTGAAGATCATCAGCACCAGGCCGGCCACGAAACCGACGGCCGACCATTTGATCGCGCGCGCCGCGTGGCGGTACAAGGTGGTGTCGGAGACCTGCTGGACCAACTTGGGGTCGGTCGCCGACAGGTTGTCCTCGATCTCCTTGAGGATCCGCTGTTCGTCTTCGGAGAGCGGCATCGATTCCAGCTTCTCGGCTCTGACTACTCGATGGTCGGAATGGGCGCCTGGATCGGCGGTCCATTGTCGCGCACGGCCGCAGACCTGCCAACGCGTCCGGGTCGCAGCGTAGGACACCGCACCACCGCCCGGCGACGAGCCGGGCATCGCGCACGAGCGCCGCAGTGGGCTGATCTCAGGGCGCGGTGCGCACCACCTGGACCTCCTCGTGCGCGCCACCGAACACGTCGTATGCGTAGCCGCGGGGTTGGTCGGGTCCCCAGCGGTGCTCGAGCCAGTCGGCGAGCGGCTCGCGCACCCAGGGCGAGCAGCAATCCAGCAGCGTCGGCCACTCGTCGCTCGTGGCGAAGCACGCTTCGATCACGATGCCGTCAGGGTCGTCGAGACGCACCTCGCCCGCGAACTCGACGGCGCGGTACACCTCGCATCGCATCACCCAACCCCACTCGCTCGCCGTGGCCCGCACCTCGTAGAGGGGTCCTTCCCACGACGACACCTCGAGGCCGGTCTCCTCCCGCACCTCGCGCGCCAAACCGTCGAGCACCGACGCATCGGTGGCATCGATCACGCCGCCTGGCGTGCTCCAGTCGAGCGAACCGTTGCGTCGCCGGTTGCGCACCAACAGCAGTCCGGCGTCGGATTCCACGAGCGCACCGGCGACGGTGAACTCGGCGAGGCTCATGCCCTCAGTGTCGCACTCCAGCGAACTCGGCGTGGCGTCGGGGATGCAACACGTGATGCACCCGGTCGCGGACACCCCACCACGTGACGAGGGCGAGGGCTTCGACCACGATGCGCGTGGACATCTTCGACGTGCCGAGCGTGCGGTCACGGAAGCAGATCGGCACTTCGGTGATCTTGGCGTGGTTGATCTCGCTGAGGTAGGTCATCTCGACCTGGAAGCCGTACCCGTCGGCGCGGATGCGGTCGAGGTCGAGGACGGCGAGGTTCTTGCGGTGGTACGCACGGAACCCGGCCGTCGCGTCGCGCACCGACAACCCGAGCATCACTCGCGCGTAGGTGCATCCGATCCTCGAGATCGCGCGGCGGGCGAACTTCCAGTCGGGGATGGTGCCGCCTGCGACGTAACGGGACCCGATGGCGACGTCGGCGCCCGCTTCGATCGCGGCCACGAGCTCCGGCAGCACCGAGGGGTCGTGCGACAGGTCGGAGTCCATCTCGATCATCACGTCGTAACCCAGCTCGAGCCCGGCGCGAAACCCGGCGCGGTACGCCGACCCGAGTCCCGACTTGGCGGCCCGATGCAGCACTTCGATGTGTCCGAGCTCTTCGGCCAGCTCCTCGGCCCGCGCCGCGGTGCCGTCGGGGCTGCCGTCATCGATCACGAGCACATCGGCAGTGGGAAGTGCGGCACGGGTGCGGTGCAAGACCTCGTCGATGTTCTCGATCTCGTTGTAGGTCGGCAACAGCACGAGCACGCGCATCTGGTGCAAAGGTACCAGTCGTCTCGCCCCGAGATTCTGCATGGCAATACCATCGGCCGGTGACCGACACTCCTGAATCCGGCACACCTGAATCCGGCACACCTGAAACCGGCGCACCAGAACCGGACGACGTTCCGCCGATGTTGCCGTCCCGAGGTGCCTTCCTCCTCGCGTTCTCGGCAGTGGTGCTCGCCGGCATCCTCGGCGGGATCGTCGGGTTCGGCATCGCCGACGTGGGATCGGACTCCGGCAGCGCCC
>JBEVLJ010000198.1:0-3276 GCA_040509195.1 Acidimicrobiia bacterium | reverse complement strand
GGCTGGCCCTTCGGCGCGCCGTTCGACGACGAACTGACGGCGCACGGCTACGTGATGGAGGAATTCCTCGCGCGTGGCACGGTGCCCAGCTTCCCCCTCGAGCCGGGTGCCGAGCCGGGCCGCGACGGCAGGTGGAGCACCGTGCGAGGCCCGGAAGCTGATTACGTCACTCGCTTCGTCGTGGTCCGCCCCGCCGACCCGGCGGCCTTCAACGGCATCGTGCTCGTCAACTGGCAGAACGTGACCGCTGGCATGGACCTCGGCGCGCCCGATGCCCGTGAGATCTGGCGCGGCTACGTGTGGGTCGGCGTCACGTCCCAGCGCGTCGGCGTCGACGGCACACCCGCGACGACGGGGCTCCGTGAGTGGGATCCCGACCGTTACGGCGAGCTCGACCACCCTGGTGACGCATGGTCGTACGGCATCTACACGCAGGTGGCACGAGCCGTGAGCGCCGAACGCCCTCGCGACGGCGTCGACCCGATCGCCGGCCTCGAGCCGCGACTGGTGATCGCACAAGGCGCGTCGCAGTCGGCCGCCCGTCTCGCGTCGTACTACAACGGCGCGCACGCCCACGAGCAGTGCTTCGACGGCTTCCTTCTCACGGTGCACTACGGGGTCTGTGTCATGCCCGATGAGTCGCCGCTCACACCGACGTCCACCGGCCACTGGGTGGGCACGACCCAGATCCGCGACGACCTCCCCACGCCCGTGATCATCGTGAACTCGGAGACCGAGGCGTGGTCGATGTACCCGTTCCGCCAGGCGAACACCGACGTGTTCTGCTTCTGGGAGATCGCGGGAGCGGCGCACGCGGGCGGGAGCGACCGCGTCGGGCGGATGGCTCGGTTCGAGCGCGACGGCGTGGAGCTCGTCATGGTCGGTGCGCAGCCGGTGGCGTCGCCCAACAGCCTCGACTGGTCGTACGTGTCCGATGCGGCGACGCGCCATCTGGTGCGCTGGATCACCGATGGCGTGCGCCCACCTGCGTTTCCACTGCTGGAGATCGAGCACCACGAGCCGCACGACTCCATCGTGCGCGACGGGCACGGCGTCGCGCGCGGTGGCCTCCGGCTGCCCGACGTCGAGGCGCCGGTGGCCGCACAGTACGGAGCGATCGCGCGACCCGGCGAGGCACGCGTGCTGGTCGGCGAGTGCCATCCGTTCGACCGCGCCACACTTGCCGAGCTGTACCCCGAACCGGAGGCATACCTGCGCGCGTGGGACGATGCGGTCGACGCCCTCGTCGCCGCCGGCGGTGCGCTCGCGGACGACGCCGATGAACTCCGCGCGCGCGGTCGTCGCATCGGTGCCGACGCCGGCGTCTGTTGATCGAGACCAGAGGATTCCGACCCATGGCTGCACGCATCGACCACTGGATCGACGGCAAGGGTGTGGTGCCCGCGCACGGCGACTACCTGCCGTCGACCAACCCCCGGACGGGCGAGGTGCTCGTCGAGGTGGCACGAGGCACGGGGGCCGATGTCGCCCTGGCCTGCGAAGCCGCCGAGCGCGCGCAGCCGGCGTGGGCTGCCCTCGCGCCAGGGGAGCGCGGCCGGCTCCTGAGCGCACTCGCGGCCGCGATGCGGGCGAACCTGGGTGAGCTCGTCGACGCCGAGCACGCCGACATGGGGAGCCCGATCGCCGGTGCACTCGTCGAGGGCGGGATCCAGTACCTCGAGTTCTATGGCGGCGTCATCCGGAGCCTGCACGGTGACAACCTCGACCTCGGCGCGGGCACCACGGCCTTCACGCGACGGGAGCCGTTCGGCGTGGTGGCCGTGATCACGCCGTGGAACGGTCCCCTCAACCAGGCGTGTCGCGACGCCTCGCCCGCGCTCGCCACCGGCAACGCCGTGGTGCTCAAGCCGTCGGAATTCACGTCGTGGTCGAGCCTCGTCATGGCGCGTCTCGCCACGGAGGTGGGGATTCCCGATGGGGTCTTCAACGTGGTGACCGGGACGGGTCCGGAGGCCGGCGCGCCGTTGCTCGAGCACCCGGCCGTCCGCAAGGTGAGCTTCACCGGGTCGGTGGCGACCGGGCGCCTCGTTGCCAAGGCAGCCGCCGAGCGCCTCGTGCCGGTCACGCTCGAGCTCGGTGGCAAGTCGCCGAGCATCGTGTTCGCCGACGCCGACCTCGACCGTGCCGCCACCGCCGCGGCGATGGGGTTCACGATGAACTCCGGGCAGGTCTGCTCGGCGAACACCCGCCTGCTCGTGGAGGAGTCGGTGCACGACCAGGTCGTCGACCAGGTGGCGTCGGTCGTCGACGGTCTCCGACCGGGCCACGAGCTCGGACCGATCATCACGCCGCAGCAATTCGAGAAGGTGCAGCGGTACTTCGACGTCGCCGCACAGGACGGCGCGCAGCTGCGCGTCGGCGGTCATGCGGTGACCGAGGGCGAGCTCGCGTCGGGCATGTTCGTCGAGCCGACGATCTACACGGGCGTCCGCAACGAGATGCGCATCGCGCAGGAGGAGGTGTTCGGCCCCGTGCTGTCGGTCATCACCTTTCGCGACGAGGACGACGCCGTCGCCATCGCCAACGACATCCCCTTTGGGTTGGTCGCGAGCGTCTGGACGCGCGACGTCGGTCGCGCGCTGCGCGTCGCGAACCAGCTGCAAGCCGGCCAGGTGTCGGTCAACGGAGGAGCACTCGGGGTCGAGACGCCGTTCGGTGGCTACAAGATGAGCGGCTACGGGCGTGAGAAGGGCCTGGAGGCGCTCAAGAACTTCACGCAGGTGAAGACGATCTCGATCTCCACCCGCTGAACCCGTCAGGCCCATGCCAGATGCTCCAGGAGGCGATGGACAGCCCCGACGAGCGCGGGATCGACTGAGGAGGAGCCGGGAACGGGGCTTGTGCGCGACCTCGGACGAATTGTGACGGCGTCGGACGGGATGCTCTAGTGTGCGCGGTCGAGAAGGTGCCATATCCGCACATACCTGGAGGGGATCGACCATGAGCGCCACCGGAACCTGGAACATCACCATGAACACACCGATGGGCGCTCAGGCCGCCACGCTCATCTTCGTCGAAGAGGGATCCTCGCTTACCGGCACGATGAGCGCAGCGGCGATGGGCGAGGAGGAGATCAGCGAGGGAACGGTCGACGGCGACGCGCTCGCGTGGAAGTTCGCGATGACGAGCCCGATGCCGATGACGCTCGAATTCGACGCGGCCGTCGCCGGTGACTCGATCACCGGCAACGTGAAGCTCGGGTCGTTCGGCAACGCCACCTTCGAAGGCACCCGCGGCTGATCGCGAGCCGCAGCG
>JBEVLJ010000197.1:0-4188 GCA_040509195.1 Acidimicrobiia bacterium | reverse complement strand
CCCGCGGAGCGAGTCGGGCGCGCTCCGCGTCGGCGACATGCCTTTCGTCGTGAACCTGTTGCTCGGCGCGGTGCTGCTCGCGGGTGTCGTCTGGGTGTGGTGGCAGGTGTACCGCGCTGGAGCGTTGAGCACGCGCGTCGTCTACGCCGTCGCGCCACTCACCGCGGTGGCGATGTTCATGGTGTGCGCACCGTTGCTGTCACCGCAGTTCATCGTGTGGCTGGTGCCGTTCGGCGCCATTGCGTGGGCGAACGAGGAGCGAGTCCTCGGCACGCTCGTCGGGCTCGGTGTGCTGACGACGATGTTGCTCACGCAGGTGTACGAGCAGCTCAACGACGATCTCGCGGTCGGTCACGCGATGCTCGCGGCCCGCAACGCGGTGCTCGTCTCCCTGGTTGTCGTCGGCATCGTGCGCCTGCGCGCGACGACGCGCGTGACTGCGCTCAATGGTCATTGACCAGACGCGACTCACGATCGAGCCCGCGCAGGCCGTGCAACGGGTCGACGAGCCACGCCTGAGGCCCGGATCGAAGCGCCGAGCTGCCTGCGCCTGTCTGGCGCTGCTGTGCGTGTACGTCGGTGTGTCGTTCGTCGTCGATCTGCGTGCGACGCTTCTCGCGGACAGCGGCGGAAAGCTCGCGACGATGCGCGCGATGGACGAGCATGGCCCAGACCCTTCTGTCGGATACTGGGCGTCGGCCGACGACCCGAAGGGCGAGCTCGCGCCGCTCTACTACACGGCGCGCGTCGGCAAGAAGTATGTGCAAGCGACGACGTTGCCAATGCTGTTCGCGGCGTATCCGTTGTACGAGCTCGGCGGCACGCGCGCCGCGCTGCTGTTGCCGATGGCGGGGGCGGTTCTGTGCGCACTCGCGGCACGTGCACTGGCGCGGCGCGCCGGTGGCGATCCGCGCACCTCGTGGATCGCGTTCTGGGTGGTCGGCGTGGCGACGCCGATCCTGCTGTACGCAGTGAGCTTCTGGGAGCACACGCTCGGTGTGGCTGCGATGCTCTGGGCGATCGCGTTCGCGATCGACCGCGCGCGCGGCGACGGCGGTTGGACACGCGCGCTGTGGGCGGGCGTGTTGTTCGGTGCCGCGGCGACCATGCGCACCGAGGCACTCGTCTATCTCGCAGTGAGCGGCTTGATCGTGCTCGCGATGCTCGTGTCTCGACGCGAACAATTTGCTCGCATCGTGACTGCCGGGATCGCTGTGGCCGGCGGCTTCGTGACCGTGGTCGTCGCGAACCATGCGCTCGAGGTGCTCACCCTCGGTGGCGCGATCCGCGCCAGTCGGACGACCGGCACGGCCACCGCCTCAGCAGGCATGCTCGCATACCGGGCGAAGGCGGCGTTGACCTCGATCGTTGGCCTGAACGGCTTCACGATGACCGTCGACTGGTTCGTGGGTGGGGTCGTCGTGCTCTTGGTGATCGGTGCAACCGTGTGCCTCGCGAGTGGGTCGGGGACGCGGCAGCGACTCGGGGGAGCGCTCGCAGCGATCGCGTTGCTGTGCTATCTGCTGCGCTTCGATGCCGGCGTGGGCTACGTGCCCGGTCTTCTCGTTGCATGCCCGATTGCGGCCGCCGGCTTGGCGACGTGCAGGCGTTCGTCTACGACCCAGCTGTTCGCAGCATTCGCGCTGCTGCCGATCCCGATCCTGTGGGTCACGCAGTTCCTCGATTCGCAACGCTTCCAATGGGGGTATCGCTTCGCGCTCACCTCGGCGGTGCTGCTCACGGTCGTCGCGGTGGTTGGCCTCGCGCGTGTGCCACATGCACTCGTCGCTGTGGTCGCGCTGTCGCTCGTGGTGACGACCTTCGGCATCGTGTTCCTCGTCGAGCGGACGCACTCGATCGCTGATGGCATGGACACCCTCGTTGCTCGCCACGACGACGTGCTCATCTCGATGGATGTCCACTTGTTCCGCGAAGGCGGCGCCTTCTACACACTCGACCGGAAGTGGCTGACTGCTACCACGCCGGCTCAGGTCGAGCGAGCGGTCGACACCGCCCACGATCACGACGCTCGGCGGATTGCCGTCGTCGCGGGCACTGACATTCGCCTTCCGAGTCGCTTGGGGGCATACACCAAGACACAGCATGCGACGGTTGAGTTCCGCCCGGGAGAGACGGCCCAAGTAGTCGAATATCACGCTCCGTAGCCGTCTCGCGCGGATGCAAATCTGTCTCAGCTCCGAGACTCTCCGCGTCGATGCATCAGGGTGCACTCCGTTCGCGCGCCGCAGCCTGCTCACTGTTGGCACTCGTGACCTCCCTGCTGCCTACCGAGCAGTCGGAGCGCGCTGCGGTCGTCGATGTGACCTGCAGAGACACCGCTCAGCCAGCGAAGCTTCGACTCCGGAAGGCACTTGCAGCTGCTGTCCTCTTGCTGACGGTGTACGGCGTGATCGCGGCACTGCACGATCCGCGCGGCTCACTGGGCACCGACACCGGTGGCAAGTTGGCCACCGTCGAGATGATGCGGGACCGAGGGACGCTCGATCCGGACATCGGGTACTGGGCGCAACGACAAGACCCCGAAGGCGACCTCCATCCGCTCTACTACACGTCGAAGATCGACGACCGATGGGTGAACGTCACGACGTTGCCGATGGTGGTGGCCGCCCAGCCACTCGCCGAGATCGGCGGCTTGCGCGCAGCGATGTTGTTGCCGATGCTCGGAGGCCTCCTCTGCGCGTTCGCAGCGTCCGCGCTCGCGGTTCGTCTCGACGAGCGCGCGCGATGGCACGTGTTCTGGATCATCGGCTTGGCGACACCGGTCGCGGTGTACGCCACCGATTTCTGGGAGCACTCCCTCGGGCTCGGGCTCCTCCTCGCCGGATCGGTCGCGTGCTTCGATGTCGCGCTGCGTCGCAAGGGTTGGTGGACTGCAGCCGGCGCAGGCATGTGCTTCGGTGCAGCGGCGACGATGCGGACCGAGGCACTGGTGTACGTGACGGTGAGCTTGTTCGTCGTGTGCGCCGTGGTGTTCGTCGAACAGCGTGGATGGAGGCCGGCGGCGATTGCTGGGGCGGGAATCATGTCCGGTGTCGTCGCAACACTCGTTGGCAACGTGTTGCTCGAACAAGCGATCCTCGGGCGCGGGTTGCGGACGGCGCGCGCCGCGGGCACCGCGGCAGCGGCTGGTTCGACCATCGCGATCCGTGTGAAGGAAGCACTCATCTACACGTTTGGCTTCAACTCGTTCAGGATCGACGTGGACGTGATGGCAGGCATCGTCGCGGCCGCTTGCGTCGTCGCTGGAGCGATGCTGATCATGCGCCGCAGCATCACGGCTCGGTTCTCCGGGTACATGGCGTTCTTCGTCGCGGGGGTGTTGTACCTCGAGCGGTTCGCGCAGGGACTGGGCTTCCTGCCCGGACTGCTCATCGCGTCGCCGTTCGCTGCCGTTGGCATCGCACTCGGTTGGGGATCGCGCCCGCAGCGGTTCGTGTTGGCGCTCGCGTTGCTTCCACTTCCGCTCGTGTGGGCTTCGCAATACTCGGGCGGTGCCCACCCGCAGTGGGGCGCGCGCTACGAACTGCTTTCCGGCGCGCTGCTCGCGGTGGTCGGCATCGTCGTGCTGCGCCGCGACGCGAGGGCGCTCGTCGGTGTCATCACGCTCGCTGCGGTCGTGACCGGATTCGGGCTCGTGTTCTCCGTCGAACGGTCGCACGATGTCGCCCGCGCCATGGAGGTCGTGGTCCGTTCGGGTGCCCCTGTCATCTCCCGGGAGGACCACGTGTTGCGCGAAGGGGGCGCGTTCTACACGCCGACCGCGCACTGGCTCACCGCCGAGAATGCGAGCGAGTTGCGTCGAGCGGTCTCCATCGTGGCTACCACCGGTGCGCCCAAGTTCGAGGTTCTGCAGTTCCACGGGCGCGCGAAGACGCCAGCGTTCGACGGTTACCGGGCCACCGAGATGAGCTCGGTCGAGTTCGTGCCCGGGGTTCTCCTCGACGTGATCACCTACGCACACTCCTGACCGGCAACGACCACTCTCGGTGGTCATCGACCTGCGGTGTAGCAACGTGACGATTGTTGCTCAGCGCTGCGAGGATTCTGCCGATACAGAAGCGTGCATCGCAGCGCCCGCCTGGCCCTCTACCTCGGCACCGCCCTGTGCGTCTTCGGGCTCAGCAAAGCGCACGCCGTCGCGCACGAATACGTGTGGTCGGCGTCGTC
>JBEVLJ010000196.1:0-2707 GCA_040509195.1 Acidimicrobiia bacterium | reverse complement strand
GTGGTCACCACGAGGCCGTCGGCGGTGAGTTGGTACTCGGCCTGCACGTCGAGCTTGAACGGATAGCCGGACTGCGGGTTGATCTCCGCGCCCATCACCACGCGGTCGGCCTCGTGCGCGCGTGTCGTCCACGGTTGCCAGCGCAAGAAGCCGTGGATCGCGGCGCGCTTGGTGGGTTCGGTGATTGCGACTTGCTGCTCGACCCCGTCCCACGTGTATCGGCCGTCGGCGAGGCGGTTGGGCCACGGCACCAGCGGCGTGCCGTGCGCGCCGTCGCACATCGCGTCGATCGGATACGACTCGAGCACTTCCACGCCGTTCACGGAGTACTCGCGGATTCCGCCGCCGACCTCCACGACGGTGGCACGCTGCGCGCCGAGCTCGATGTTGCACTGGGTTCCCGACGGCACGAACGTCACGAGGCCTCACTTCGCTACTTCGCTCAGGTGAACGTCCATCTTGCCCGCTGCGTCGAATCACTCGCGACATCGGGTAAGGAGAGGTGATGAACATCTTGGTGACGGGCGCGACCGGATACATCGGCGGACGGCTGGTCCCGCGTCTCGTCGACCTCGGGCACGACGTGCGGGTGCTCACACGCAGTCCCGACAAGCTCACTGACGTGCCGTGGCGCGACGAGGTCGACGTGTGCATCGGTGACGCGCTCGAAGCGCACGACGTCCGTCGCGCGCTGGCCGGTGTCGATGTCGTCTACTACCTGGTGCACTCGATCGGCACCGGCTCGCAATTCGTGGAGTCCGATCGTCGTGCCGCCACCAACCTCGCCGACGCCGCCGCCGGCGCCGGCGTGCAGCGCGTCGTGTACCTCGGCGGCATGGTGCCGACCGGCGATGATTTGTCACCACACCTCGCGTCCCGCGCCGAAGTCGGCCAGATCCTGCTCGACGGAGCGGTTCCAGCCGTGGTGTTGCAGGCGGCGGTCATCATCGGCAGCGGCAGCGCGTCGTTCGAAATGCTGCGCTACCTCACCGAGCGTCTGCCGGTGATGGTCACACCAGTGTGGGTTCGTTCGAAGGTGCAGCCGATCGCCGTGCGCGACGTGTTGTCGTATCTCGTCGCCGCGCTCGACCTCCCTGACGGTCTCAACCGGCGCTTCGACATCGCGGGACCCGATGTCCTCACCTACGAGGAGATGATGCAGCGCTACGCGAAGGTCGCGGGGCTTCGCCGGCGGATGATCGTGACGGTGCCCGTGCTGTCGCCGTGGCTGTCGAGCCAGTGGGTCAACGTGGTCACGCCGGTGCCGAAGGCGATCGCACAACCGCTCATCGAGTCATTGCGCAACTCCGTCGTGGCACACGAGCACGACATCGACGAGTACGTGCCGCTCGCACCGCTCGAGTTCGACGACGCGGTGGACAAGGCACTGCAGAAGATCAGCGACGTCGACGTGGTCACGCGCTGGTCGGGCGCGTCGTGGCCCGGCGCACCCAGCGATCCGATGCCCACCGACCCCGACTGGGCGGGCGGCAGCATCTACCGCGACGAGCGCGACACCCACGTGGACGCGCCGCCGGACGCGCTGTGGCGGGTCATCGAAGGCATCGGTGGCGAGCGGGGTTGGTACTCCTTCCCCTTGGCCTGGGCCGCACGCGGGTTGATCGACCGCTTGGTCGGCGGCGTGGGCCTGCGGCGCGGGCGTCGCGACCCCGACCGGCTCTCGCTCGGCGAGGCCGTCGACTTCTGGCGTGTCGAAGCACTCGAACGCGGCACACTGCTGCGGCTTCGTGCCGAGATGCGCGTGCCGGGGTCGGCATGGCTGGAGCTGTCCGTCACCGAGGAAGACGGTGGCGCACACCTGCGTCAACGCGCGTTGTTCGCCCCGCGCGGGCTCGCCGGCCACCTCTATTGGTGGGCGGTGTGGCCCTTCCACGGGATCGTGTTCGGATCGATGTTGCGCGACGTGGCGGCGGCCGCACTCGCGGAACCGGCGTTGCGCTGACCAGCGGACCATCACGCGCAGTCCATACTCGTCACGTGACGGGAACGACACGCGCGCAGCTGATCGAACGGCTCACCGCCGCGGGCTGCGTCGCGGCCGACGCCGAAGCCGACGAGCTCTTGCGTGCAGCAATCGACGACGACCGGTTGCGCGACTCGATCGCGCGTCGCGAACAGGGTGAGCCACTCGCGTGGATCACCGGCACGATGGTCTTCTGCGGTCGCCGCATCCACGTCGAACCCGGCGTGTACGTGCCGCGGATCCAGACCGAACCCTTGGCCGCGCGCGCGGCCGCACTGCTTCCCACCGGTGGCCGCGCCGTCGACCTGTGCACCGGTGCCGGCGCGATCGCCGCGTCCCTGCGCGCCGAAGTGCCGACCGCCGCGGTCGTCGGGATCGACCTTGACCCGCTCGCGGTGCGTTGCGCGCACCGCAACGGCGTACCGACGGTGCTCGGCGATCTCGCCACTCCCCTGCGTGTTGATGCGAACGTCGATGTGGTCACCGCGGTGGCGCCCTACGTGCCGACCGACGAGCTGCACCTGCTTCCCGCCGCCGTGCAACGACACGAACCTCGATCCGCGCTCGACGGCGGTGTCGACGGGCTGGATCTGGTGCGCCGGGTCGTCAGCGCGTCGGCGACGATGCTGGCACCCGGAGGTTGGCTGCTCCTCGAGATCGGCGGCGAGCAAGACGCGCTGCTCCGAAACGCCCTCGCGGCGCACGGGTTCGCCACGACCGAGC
>JBEVLJ010000195.1:0-12998 GCA_040509195.1 Acidimicrobiia bacterium | reverse complement strand
CAGGACTTGGCGACCGCACGCGCGTGAAGCGAATGGCGCGTTAGCAGTCAGGACCGACGAGTGCTAACCATGTTGGCACTCGAAGCCCGCGAGAGCAAATTCTCGCCCTGAGGCCCCCGTGAACACGTGAGGTGACCACTAGGGTGACGCCGTGGCCGAGCATCACGACGCAACCGAGGAATACCTCGAAGCAATCCTCGAGATCGAGGAAGAGGGTGTGGTGCCGATCCGGGCCCGCCTCGTGGAGCGCCTCGGGCTCTCCGCCCCGGCCGTCTCCGAGACGGTGAACCGACTCGTCGACCACGGATATGCCGAGTTGCTCGACGACCGCAGCTTGCGGCTCACCGCCGAGGGGCGCGCCATCGCCACGTCGGTGGTGCGCCGGCACCGATTGGCCGAGCGCCTGCTCGTCGACGTGATCGGCCTGGAGTGGGAGAAGGTGCACAAAGAGGCCGCGCGGTGGGAGCACGCCATCTCCGCCGACGTGGAGGAGAAGCTCGTGCTGCTCCTCGGCGACCCCGCCACCTGCCCGCACGGCAACCCGATCCCGGGATCGACGCGGGCGGTCGACGCCACCCCCACCACGCCGCTGTCGCAGTTCGGCGTCGGCCCGATTGTGGTACGCCGGATCAGCGAGAAGGTCGAGATCGACGAAGACGCCATCACGTTCCTCGCGCAGGCCAAGCTGATCCCAGGTTCGAACGCGACCGTGGTGAGCATGGGCCCGGACGGTGTGCGCGTCGAGAGTGAAGCCGGTGAGCACCTCGTGCCCAACTCGGTCGCTGCGCTCATGTACGTCGTCGCCGCCTGACTTCTCGGTCGCTCGCTGGTGCCGCGCGAGTTCTAACCCCCGGCGACGGCGGGGACGATGCTCACGGTCTGGCCTTCGGTGACCGCGGTGTCGACGCCGTCGAGGAAGCGGATGTCTTCGTCGGCCACGAACACGTTGACGAACCGACGCAGCTCGCCCTTCTCGTCGAACAAGCGCTCGCCGAAGCCGGGGTGCGCGGTCTCGAGCTGCGCGAGCACCTCGGTCACGGTGCCGGGTGTGGCGTCGATCTCGGCCGCGCCGGCGGAGAGCTCGCGGAGTTGGGTGGGGATGCGAACGGTGACGGCCATGGTGAGCTCCTGAACGTTGCCCGACGGATCGGGTCTACTGCTCGAACTGGGCGGGCGGGAACGCGTCGTGGAACGCGTCGAGGGTCGGCGCGATCACCGCGGTCGGCTGACCGCGATCGACGACCGCGTCGAGCGTCTTCAACCCGTGACCGGTGATGTACACGACGACGCGTTCGTCGGGACGGATCGTGCCGTCGGCCGCGAGCTTCTTCAACGTCGCGATGGTGACGCCACCTGCGGTCTCGGCGAAGATGCCTTCGGTGCGCGCGAGCAGCACCATCGCGTCGACGATCTCCTCGTCGGTGACGGCCGCCAGCGCGCCGCCGGTGTCGCGCACCGCGTCGAGCGCGAAGTAGCCGTCGGCCGGGTTGCCGATCGACAACGACTTGGCGATGGTCGACGGCTTCACCGGCTTGATGGTGTCGGAGTTCGTGAGATACGCCTGCGCAACGGGCGAGCAGCCCTCGGCTTGTGCACCCGACACGCGCACCTGCGGTGGCTCACGCAACAAGCCGACCTTGTGCAGCTCGTCGAACCCCTTACGCACCTTCGTGAGCAGCGACCCGCTCGCGATCGGCACGACCACGTGGTCGGGTGCCTCCCAGCCGAGCTGCTCGGCCGTCTCGAACGCGAGCGTGCGCGACCCTTCGGCGTAGAACGTTCGCACGTTCACGTTGACGAACGCCCACGGGTACATGCCGGCGAGCTCCGCGCACAGACGGTTGACCGCGTCGTAGTTGCCGTCGATCGCCACCACGTTGCCGCCGTACACCGCGGTGGTGACGACCTTTCCCTGCTCGAGATCTGCAGGGATGAACACGAAGCTCTGCAGTCCGGCGTGTGCGGCGTGCGCCGCGACCGCGTTGGCGAGGTTGCCGGTCGACGCGCACGCCGCGACCTTGAACCCGAACTCGAGCGCCTTCGCCAGTGCCACCGACGTGACGCGGTCCTTGAACGAGTTGGTGGGGTTCACCGTGTCGTTCTTCACCCACACCTCACCGAGGCCGAGCTCGGCCGCGAGCCGATCGGCGCGCACCAACGGCGTGAACCCGGCGCCGAGGTCGACCGCAGGGTTGCGATCGGCAGGCAACAGGTCGGCGTAGCGCCACATCGACAACGGACCCGCCGCGATCTTCTCCGGGCTGATCTCCTTCGCGATCGTGTCGTAGTCGTACGCGACCTCGAGCGGGCCGAAGCACCACTCGCAGGTGAAGACGGGCGCGATCTCGTACTCGCGACCGCATTCGCGACATCGCAATCCGTGTACGTGGGCCATGGGTCTCGATCCTCCTCGTCGTTCCGGCAATTCTCGCCGGTGTCCTCGACGCGCTCTCGAGCGCCTCGAGCGGAGGACCGCTCTCTGGCTGACTCATCGTTCAGGCATTGGCACCTGGCTGCTGCTTCTGGCGAAGCCGTACAACTGGTTGCCGCGGCGTCAAAGGGCCTGTCCCTCAGCCGCTCTGGATGAGCGCGTGGCGCCACGATACCACCCGGGTTTCGTCGTCCTCGGCAACAAACCGGCGTCCGCACACCCAACCGGAGGTGGTCTGCTGACGCCAGTTCGAGGCCTCAGGGGTGCCACGTACCCTGACGGGATGCCCGACGACGTCTCGCTCGAAGCGCTGCTCGCCGCCAAGGCCGAGCTCGGCACGACGGTGTCGGTGTGTCTCCCCGCGCGCAACGAGGAAGCGACGGTCGGCCAGATCGTCGCCACGGTCCGCCGCACCCTGGTGCAGCGCGGCGGGTTGGTCGACGAAGTCATCGTGATCGACGACGGGTCCACCGACGCCACCGCAGAGGCCGCGACCTACGACGGCGCGCGCGTCGTCGCGGTCGACGACCTCACCTCCCAGGTCGGCGTCGGGACAGGCGGCGGCAAAGGCAACGCCATGTGGCTCTCGCTGTACGCGTGCGAAGGCGACATCATCTGTTGGGTCGACGCCGACATCCGCAACTTCGGTGAGCACTTCATCACGCGACTGCTCACACCCCTGCTCACCGATCCAGCGGTCGGCTACGTCAAGGGCTTCTACCGACGACCGCTGCACGGCGAAGCCACGGGTGGCGGTCGCGTGACCGAGCTGATGGCCCGTCCGGTGATCTCATCGCTGTTCCCGCATCTCGCGAGTTTCGTGCAACCACTGTCGGGTGAGTACGCGGGGCGACGCAGCCTGCTCGAGTCGGTGCCGTTCGTCGAGGGCTACGGCGTCGAGATCGGACTGCTGATCGACCTCGTCGCGCGCTACGGCAGCGACGCGCTCACGCAGGTCGACCTCGGCGTGCGCGAGCACCGCAACCGTCCGCTCGAGCAACTCGCACCACAAGCGATGGCCGTGCTCGTCACCGGGTTGCGACGCGCCGGTGTGCCGATCGATCGCCGCTTGGCCGAGCTCGTGCGTTACGACGGCGACCAGCAAACGGAGCGCATCCCCGTCGAGATCCGCGAACGTCCTGCGATGCTCACCATCCCCGCGTACCGCGAGAAGTTCGGCGTCGACCGCGCATTGTCCGCCTGACTCACTCTTCGAGGAGAACCACAATGCCTGCGTACGTGCTTGTTGACATGGACGTCACCGATCCCGACCGCTACGACGAGTACAAGGCACTCGCCGGCCCTGCGGTCGAACAGTACGGCGGCCGCTACATCGTTCGGGGCGGCGCGAGCGAGGTGCTCGAAGGCGACCGCACGTACCACCGCACCGTCGTCATCGAGTTCCCCGACGCCGACTCGGCTCGCAACTGGTACCACGGCCCCGAGTACACCCGCGCCCGCGGCGTGCGCGCCACCGCGGCGATCGGCAACTTCCTCCTCGTCGAAGGCGCCTGACGCGCCCCACCGCGTCGAAACTGCGCCAGATCCCGACGGAATTCGACGGTCTGAGACGCAGTTTCGGTGAAGGGTCAGGCGTTGAACGCGGCGATGGTGGCTTCGTACGCGGCTTCTTCCACCAAGGTGGCGGCGCGGGCGAACGCTTCGCCGGCCTGCCAGACGCGATCGGTGAGCGCGAGCGCCTGCGCGTTCGGCAGCAACGCGATCTCCTCGCGTGCATCGTCGGTGACCTGACCGGCGATCACCGCGACGTTCGGCACTTCGGCGTCGCTCGCCCACTCGAGCACGCCGCCAACCGTCTTGCCCGCGAAGCTCGACGCGTCGAGCTTGCCTTCGCCGGTGATCACGAGGTCGACGTCGTCGAGCGCGTCTTCGAGGCCCGCGGCCGTCGCGACGACGTCGAAGCCGGGTTCCAACGACGCGCCGATCGCGGCCAGTCCACCGGCGAGTCCACCAGCCGCGCCCGCGCCCTCGATCACGCGCACGTCGACGCCCGTACGACGCGCGTACTGATCCGCGAGCTGCTCGAGTCGACGGGTGAGCAACGCGACCTGCGCGGTGGTCGCGCCCTTCTGCGGGCCGAACACCCGTGCAGCGTCCACGAACTTCGTGGTCACGTCGCACGCCACCGTGACCGGCACGTGGCTGAGGGACCATCCGAGCGACTCGACCACCGCGAGCCCGCCATCGGTCGACGCGCTCCCGCCCACGCACACGATGATCCGCCGTGCCCCCTCGCGGATCGCCGTCGCGATGAGCTCACCGGTGCCTCGACTCGTCGCGCGCAGCGGATCCGTCGTGCCCTTGATCAGTGCGAGCCCGCTCGCCTGCGCCATCTCGATCACCGCGATGCCGCCCTTCACCATCGCCCATTCCGCGTCGACCGGATCACCGAGCGGTCCGGTGACGGTCGTGTGACGACGCGACCCTCCGAGCGCCGCGACCAACGCGTCGAGCGTGCCCTCCCCACCGTCGGCCAGCGGCAACTCGCGCACCGTCTCGACACCAGCGCGACGCGTCCCCGCGGCCATCGCGGCGGCCGCCTCCGCCGCGCCGAGCGAGCTGCGGAATTTGTCGGGACACACGAGCGCGGTTGATCCGGCGAACGAGGGCATCGTCACTAGATTTACTCGGATTCGACGGCGTGTCGCGCTCGGCTGGCGGCCACGAGCTCAGCGGGAGCAGAGAACCTCATCGTGCTGGAACGCGTCCCCCTCCTCGAACGGCACCTCTCCGACTACGCGGGCATCGTCGGCGTCGACGTGATCGACCGGATCACCGAAGCCGCGAAGCCACTCCAGGGCGCACGCGTGTTGCACGTGAACGCGACGGCGTACGGCGGCGGCGTCGCCGAACTGCTGGCCACGCACGTTCCTCTGCTTCGCAGCGTCGGCATCGACGCCGACTGGCAGGTGATGCACGGCAGCGACGAGTTCTTCGCCGTCACCAAGGAAGTGCACAACGCGCTGCAGGGCGCGGATGTCGAGTGGACGCCGCGCATGCAGCGCACGTACCTCGAGAAGGTGCTCGACAACGCGCTGCTCATCGAGAGCGACTACGACTACGTCGTCATCCACGATCCGCAACCGGCCGCGATGTTGAGCTTCCTGCGGGAGCGGCTCGGCGGTCGCATGGCCGACACGAAGTGGATCTGGCGCTGCCACATCGACCTCACCGCGGCGAATCCGGAGGTGTGGGAGTTCTTCCGTCCGTTCGTGGAGCTGCACGACGCGTCGGTGTGGACGATGCCCGAGTTCGTGCCCGCGTCGCTGAGCATGGATCGCGTCGTCACCGCGCCGCCCTGCATCGACCCGCTCTCGGTGAAGAACCTCGACCTCGCATTGCCGTTCTGCCAAGAGCTCACGCGCCAATACGGCGTCGACGTGCACCGTCCGATCGTGTGCCAAGTGAGCCGGTTCGACCCGTGGAAGGATCCGCTCGGTGTGATCGAGGCGTATCGAATCGTGCGCGAGCACGTGCCCGACGCACAGCTGCTGCTCGCAGGGTCGATGGCCACCGACGACCCCGAAGGGTTCCGGGTATGGGACCAGATCGAAGAAGCACGCGGTGGCGATCGCGACATCTACCTGCTCTCGAACCTGCATCAGGTCGGCTCGGTGCAGATCAACGCGTTCCAGCGCATTGCCGACGTGGTGCTGCAGAAGTCGCTCCGGGAGGGCTTCGGCCTCACCGTCAGCGAGGCCCTGTGGAAGGGTCGGCCGGTCATCGGCGGTCGTGCCGGCGGCATCAAGCTGCAGATCCGTGACGGCTTCGACGGCTACCTCGTCGACAGTGTGGAGGATTGCGCGCAGCGCACGATCGAGTTGCTCGCCGACCCGGTCGGTGCCGACGCCATGGGCGCGCAGGGCAAGGAGCACGTGCGGGAGAACTTCGTGTCGACCCGCGAGCTCGAAGACTGGCTCAACCTCTTCGGAACGCTGCGCGCATGATCGTCGTGTCGCACCGTGGGCCCTACGGGTTCTCGGTCGGCGATCACGATGCGCTCGTCCCCGCACGGGGTCCTGGCGGGTTGGCCGCCACGTTGCACCAACTCGCCACGTCGTCCGATGCGTTGAGTGACGCCACGTGCGTCTCAGCCGCGCTGAGCGACGGCGATCGCGCCGCTTCCCAACGCATCCGAGGCGGTGACCCGCTCCCCGATCTCGGGACGCGCGTGCATTTCGTCGAGATCGATCCAGAGCTGCACCGGCTGCACTACGACGTCGTGTCGAACGAAGTGCTGTGGTTCGTGTTCCACGGGATCTTCGATCTCCCGCGCCGCCCCACGTTCGATGCCACGTTCCGCACCGCGTGGAACGCGTACGTCGCGGTGAACGAGCAGTTCGCCGACGCGGTCACGCAGCTCGCGCCCGAGGACGACACCGTGCTCGTGCAGGACTACTCACTCGCGCTGGTCCCCGGCATGCTCGGCACCGCTCGCCCCGATCTGCGGGTCGCGTACTTCGCGCACACGCCGTTCTGCGAGCCCGACGGGCTCCGTGTGCTCCCCGACCACGTCGCGTTCGCGTTGTGCGAGTCTTTGGCCGCGCATCCGAGTGGATTCCACACCGAGCGTTGGGCGCTCAACTTCGAGGCGTCCGCTCGCGCGGTGCTGGGCACCGACGCCACGATCGCTCCCACGTTCGCCGCGCCGCTCGGCCCCGATCCCGACGCGATCGCAACCATCGCGGCATCGCCGGCAGTCGACGCCGACGTTGCCGAGCTCGACGCGCTCGTGGACGGTCGCAAACTGATCTTCCGCAGCGATCGCATCGACCTCACCAAGAACATCGCGCGCGGGTTCCTCGCCTACGACACGCTGCTCGACGAGCATCCGGAGTGGCGAGAACGAGTGATCTTCGTCGCGATGCTCAACAGCTCGCGCGCGACCGTGCCCGAGTACATCGCGTACCGCAAAGAAGTCGAGGAAGCCGCGACCCGAGTGAACGAACGTTGGGCCACTCCGTCGTGGACCCCGCTCGTGGTCGACACGCGCGACGACTACGAGCAGACGGTCGCCGGCTTCCGTCGCTACGACGTGATGTTGGTGAACCCGGTGAAGGACGGGCTCAACCTCGTGGCCAAGGAAGGTCCGCTCGTCAACGAGCGTGACGGCGTGGTCTGCCTCTCACCCGAGGCCGGCTCCTACGAGGAGCTCGCGCCAGCGGTGCTCCCCGTGCATCCGTTCGACGTGGTGCAGCACGCGGATGCACTTCATCGCGCGCTGAGCATGGACGACGGAGTCCGGGTGGCCATGGCCGACCGGCTCCGCCTGCTCGCCGCGCGCCGCACCCCCGAGATCTGGCTCGCCGATCTCGTCGCGCACGCCCGCTGATTTCCTCGACTTTCTGACGCTTGACCGCGCCATGCGCGGTGAACTGTCAGAAAGTCGGAGGAGCTACGAGCGCGACTCGATCGCGGTCGCGAGGTCAGCGAAGAGCTGCGCGAGCCCGCGCGGGCCGTCGACCACGAGGTCGGCGGTGAGGATCCCTGGTGGGCCCTCGTCCGAACGCACGCCGATGCAGATCGCGTGGTCGAGGTCATCCGCGTCGCGCGCACGTCGCAGCGCGTCGAACGCGGGAAGGTCGCCCGCGTCGTCGCCCGCGAACATGCCCACGCGCATCCCCTGCACCAACTCGGAGGTGACCGTGCCTTTGTCGAGGCCAACCGGGGGCCGCACCTCCATCGCCATGCGACCGCGCAGCGGCGCGTCGAGCCCGAGCGCATCACTCACCTCGGTGACGACCGCGGCCGCATCGGTGGCGCGTGCCGAATGGGTGCGCCAGTGCACGGTGACGGCCAGTTCTCCCTTCCGTTCGACGAGCAGGTCGGGCAGCTGGCGCTCGAGCGTCGCGGCGGCCTCGGCCACTGCCGGGATCCATTCGCGTGCGGCCGGCTCGACGACACGCGCGCCGTCGACCATGCGCTCCAACCCGTACAGCCCGACCCAGGTGACACCGTCGACCGGCACGTGGGTGTGGAGGAACTCGACCGGCCGCCCGCTCACCACTGCGACCCGACCCAGCACCGACACGAGCCGCGTCAGCCCGTCGAGTGCGGCGGGCAACGCCCGCGCCGCAGCAGGATCGTCGACGATCAGTGCGAGCGACCCGTCGAAGTCGACGAGCAGCGCGGTGCCCGACGGGTCGTCGATGCAGGGCGCGACGGCGGCGAGCGACGACGGGACGGTGGGCACGACGCTGGCCGAACCGCGCCTACGCGGTCTTGCCCGCGATCACGAGGCAGTCAGCTTCGGTCGCACCGGCGGGCGGCGATGACGGGTATGGCTCGACCACTGCTCCCGCGCCCAACGCGGTCGCGAGCGCGGCCGCCTCCTTGTCGAATCCCGCCACGCACTGCACGCCGGTGCCCGTGCGCGTCGACGGAGCGTCGGCGGGCGCGGCGGTGACGTACCCCAGGCCCTTCAGCTTGTCGCTGGTCGCCTGGGCCTGGCCCTTCGTGCCCGACGCGTTGTAGACCTTCACGCGCACCTGGCTTGGGGCGCGAGCCGCCGCAGCGGCGGTGCTCGCGCTCGAGCTCGTGTCGGACGCGCTGGTGACGGTCGTGCCGGCCGCCGTGGGCGTCGTGGTGGTGCCCGCGTCGTCGAGGATCTGCAGGCCGACGACGCCGAGGATCACCGCGACGCCGACGAGCACCGCGCCGCGCGCGCTGGTGGGCACGCCCGAACCGCCGGCGCTCGAACTTCCGCGCGCGGGCGTCATTGCGAGCCGGGACCGGCGTGCCCGCCCTCGACCCGCGCCCGCCGGCGGCGGTCACGCTCGCGACGGAGTCGCATCACCGTGAGGGGGTCGTGGTCGTAGGCATCCCGGTCGTCGACGAGGCCCCGCAACACCTCGTAGTAGCGAGTTCCCGAGATTCCCAGCTCCGCACGGATGGCAGCCTCCTTCGGCCCGGAACGCGTCCACCAGCCTCGTTCGAAGTCCAAGATCGCGCGATCGCGTGGTGACAGCCCCATCAGGCCCGCGATCCTGCCACGTCTAGACGATGACGCTGCGGATGACCTCGCCGGCCTCCATCGCGCGGAAGGCGTCGTTCACCTCGTGGAGGTGGATCTGCCGTGACACCATCGCGCCCACGTCGAGGCGGCCCGCTTCGATCAAGCGGACAAATCGTGGGAAGTCGCGCCGTACTTGCGCACTTCCATAGACGCATCCGAGCATGCGCTTGCCGTCGAAGAACATCGACATGCCGGGCAGCGTGACGGTGGAATCCGCCGCCGGCATGCCGACCACCACCGCGGTGCCGCCACGTCGGGCGACGGTGTAGGCCTGCACGATCGTCTCGGGCAGGCCGATCACCTCGAACGCGTAGTCGGTGCCGCGTCCCTGCGTGCGTTCCTTGATCTGCTCGACGATGTCGCCGTCGGCCGGGTCAATGAGATCGGTGGCACCGAACTGCTCGGCCGTCGTGCGCTTCATCTCCACTGGGTCGACTGCGTAGATCTGCGACGCTCCAGCGATCCTCGCGCCCTGGATCACCGATTGCCCGACGCCGCCGCAACCGATCACGGTGACGGTGGACCCTGGGATCACCCGCGCGGTGTTGAGCACCGCACCGAGGCCAGTGGTGACGCCGCAACCGAGGAGCGCGAGCTGCTCGGCTGGGAGGTCGGTCTCGATCTTCACGACCATCGCTTCGTCGACGAGCATCTCTTCGGCGAACGTGCCGAGCCCGGTCATGCCGCGCAGCGCTGCGCCATCGGCGCGCGTGCCCTTGACACCGAAGTACGCCGACCCGGTGAGCTCGCACAGTTGCGACTGGTCGTGCAGACAGAAGAAGCAGGTGCCACACGCGGGGATGAACGCGGCGATCACGTGGTCACCCACCTTCACGCGCGTCACGTCGGGCCCGACGGCGAGCACCGTGCCCGCGCCTTCGTGGCCGAGGATCATCGGGGTGCCCATTGGCACCTTGCCGTTGGCCACGCTCACGTCGGAGTGGCACACGCCGCTTGCGTCGATCTTCACCCGCACGCCGCGCGGACCGACGTCGCCGAGCGTGATGTCTTCGATGACGAGCGGCTCCCGGTATTCGGTGAGGATCGCAGCCTTCATGGATGTGCCCCCAGTTCGCCGGTCCCGTCGAGTGACGCGTCGGTCGATGGTAGGCACGCCTCCGTCGACGTGGAGTCTGATCGTGCGCCCATCGCGGGTGCCGAGGTCGGCACCATTGGGCATGATGCGGAGATGGTGGACGACTCCAAGGTCGCGGAGCCGAACGAACATCGCGGGGCAGTGCTCGCGGCGTTGGCGGCAAACCTCGCGATTGCCGTCGCCAAGCTGCTCGGTTTCTTGTTCACGGGTGCCGCGTCACTGCTCGCGGAAGCGATCCACTCCGTGGCCGACACCGCGAACCAAGGGCTCTTGCTGTTCGGCGCGCGCCGCTCGCGACGCGAGCCGTCGTCAACGCATCCGTTCGGGTACGGCAAGGAGCGGTACTTCTGGGCGTTCGTCGTGTCGATGGTGCTGTTCGCCGGCGGTGGATTGTTCGCGCTGTTCGAAGCAGAGGAGAAGCTGCGCAACCCGCACGAGCTCGAGTCGCTCGGCGTTGCGATTGCGATCCTCCTGGTGGCGGTCGTGTTCGAAGGTCTGTCGTTGCGCACTGCGATCCGGCACGCGAATCAAACGCGTTCCGGCCAGCCCTGGTTGGCGTTCATCCGCCACTCGAAGGAAGCCGAACTCCCCGTCGTGCTGCTCGAAGACACTGGGGCGATCGTCGGCTTGGGCTTCGCGCTCGTCGGCGTGTCGATGGCTGCGATCACCGGCAACCCGCGCTTCGACGCGCTCGGCAGTCTGAGCATCGGGCTGCTGCTCGTGGTGATCGCGCTCACCCTCGCGGTCGAGATGAAGAGCCTCCTCATCGGCGAGGCGGCGTCGCGCGACGACACGCGCGCGGTGCGCGGCGCGATCGACGCCGACACGCGCGTGCAGCGCATCACCAGCATGCAGACCCAGCAACTTGCCCCGCACGAGTTGTTCGTCGGCGTGAAGCTCGTGATGGATCCTGCGCTGGCGGGCGACGCGTTGGCACGCGCCCTCGACGAGATCGAGCGCGCGATTCGCGCCGCGGTGCCCGACGCAACCCAGGTGTACCTCGAGCCCGAGGTTGCGAACGACGCCGAGCGACCCGACGCCACTCCGGCAAGCTGACCGCGCATTGGCTCGACGAGAGCCGGGTGTCGGGATCGAACCGACGACATCTTCTTTACAAGAGAAGTGCTCTACCGACTGAGCTAACCCGGCAAGTGACGCAGAGAGCGTAACGCCGCGTCCCTCACATCTCGTCACGTCTTCTTCTGGGCGCCCTTGGTCCGCTTCTTCTTGGCGGCCTTCTGCTTCGCCGGCGCCGTCTTCTTCGACGTGTTCTTCTTCAGAACCTTGCGAGCCTTCCGATTGATGCGCTCGTACTCGTCCTTGGTGAGGTTGCCGCGCTGTCGCTCGAGCTCCGAGAGACGAATCGCGCTGATCGCGTGCCCACGATCAGGCATCGGATAGTTGCCGGTCTCGCGACGAGCCTTCTTGGTGCGGGCCCGCTCCGGGAGCCCGAAGACTTTCGCCGGGAGACGCTCTCGTTGTTTCGCCGTGAGTTTGCTCATGCACGCGGGGTACCCACGCGCAGCGAGTGCGACACGCCGTTGACGAACGGCTCAGGACTCGATCGCGTCGTCATCGACGGAGCCGAAGGCGTCGCGCAAGCGGAGATCCCGCACGGGGGCCGCAAACGACGGGTCTGCGCCGGGCACGAGCAGCGAGCCCTCCGGTCCGCGGACGAACCTGCCGATCCAACCCTCGTCAGCCGCGAACACTGCGCCCGCGCACGTACCGATCAGGATGCAGATCGCCGCGCCGGAGAACCACGTGACCAGTGCGAGCGCGACGCCGAAGAACCCGAACTGACTCTGGTTCCGCAACACCACCTCAGGCATCCAGATCGACGCAGACAGGGCGTACCCCGCCATCGTCACACCCGTGATCACGCCCGACGGAACGAGCACACGCCATCGCACTTGACCGCGCAGCATGAACCATGCGGTGAACCACCACAGCACCGACGTCGCGACGAGTGAGATGATGGCGAAGCCGACCACCTGAGGACCGTCACCGAACAGCGACCGGATCCCGCCCATGAGCGCCATGAACGCGATCACCCCGAGCAACCACGCCGGACCACGCGTGTACTCACTCGCCTTCCGGCCCGGTGGTCGACGCCACGCGCGGAGGTACACGCGTTGCAATGCGGTGGTGAACGAGCTGGCGAAGAAGATCATGAGCACGAGGCCCAGGATCCCGGTCGCGCGGCGAACGTCGTCGGACGACGCGAAGGCTCGCCGCGCTTCGACGAGCGCGTGTCCTTGCACACCGAGCCGACGCGTCATCGTGGAGAAGATGGCCTTGCGCGCGTTGTCTGGCACAAACGACGCGATCACGATGACCAATGGGAAGAACGACACGAACGCCTTACCGGCCAGCGCAACGCTGCGATCGACGAACTCGATCTCGAGCATGCGGTCCCACACGCGCCAGAGCAC
>JBEVLJ010000194.1:0-2955 GCA_040509195.1 Acidimicrobiia bacterium | reverse complement strand
CACGTTCGTGCGCGGCGTACCCGTGGCACGTGCGACGCGTTGATCGGCACGGGACCTCGGCGCGGGCACGGCGTCGCCATTGACTCCAGTGGTCGCTGCGTCCGCGGCTGCCGTCCCACCCGCGGTTGCGGTGACCGTCTGCCCGCGCCCGGCGGCGCTCCCACCGCGGCGGGGTGGTGGCGCCGGCGGTGCGCCGGACGAATCGGGCGCGGGTGCGCCCGACGCGGTGCTGCTCGGCGGGCGCGTTGCGCTGACCGACGCCGGCACCTTCAACGCCTGACCGCAGCGATCACAGCGGAACGTGGAGCCGCCTTCGAGCTGGTCGAGGCGGTGCCGCGCACCGCACGCTGGACACTCGAGCGCGCGCGCCATCAGCCCTGACCCGATTCACGCGCGGCCACGCTCACGCGCACGAACGCTTCGAGGGTCGCGCCCGCGCGGCCATCGTCGAGTACGGCGCGCGCGAGCTCGACTCCGTCGCCGAGGTCGTCGACCAGACCTGCCACCACCAATGCGGCCGCGGAGTTGAGCGCCACGATCTCGCGGATCGGACCGGATGCGCCGGCGAACGTCTTGTGCACGATGTCGGCGTTGCCTGCCGCGTCGCCGCCGGCGAGCGCGGTGTGATCGGCGTACGGGATGCCGAACGTCTTGGGGTCGACGTCGTACACGCGCACCTCGCCGTCGCGCAGCTCGTGCACGGTGGAGGTGGTGGTGATGGTGAGCTCGTCGAGCCCGTCGTGGCCGTAGAACACGAGGACGCGTTCGGAACCGAGCTCGCGCAGCGTGGCGATCACACTCCCTGCCATCACGGGGTCGGCCACGCCGACCACCTGGCGCTTCACGCCCGCGGGATTCGCGAGCGGGCCGAGGAAATTGAACGTGGTGGGCGCGCCGATCTCGCGGCGCACCGGCGCGGCGAAGCGCATCGCTGCGTGGTAGCGCTGCGCGAAGCAGAACCCGATCCCCGCCTCGCGCACGCACCGCGCCACGCCGTCGGGGCCGAGGTCGATGACCACGCCGAGCGCTTCGAGCACATCGGTCGATCCGCACTGCGACGTTGCCGCGCGACCGCCGTGTTTCGCCACACGCGCGCCTGCCGCCGCCGCGACGATCGCGCCCATGGTGGACACGTTCACCGTCCCCGAACGATCGCCACCCGTGCCGCACGTGTCGATCGGCGAAGGCTCGAGGTCGGACAGGTCGACGCGCTCCGCGAACTCGAGCATCGTCCGCACCAACGCCGCGAGCTCATTGGGGGTTTCGCCCTTCGCTCGCAGTCCCACCGCGAACGCAGCGATCTGCGCGTCGGTGGCGTCGCCGGCGAGGATCGTGGACATCGCCTGCTCCACGGCCGTGGTCGGCAGCTCCTCACGACGGAGGAGTTGCCCGATCACGTCGGGCCACAGGTCGGCAGTCATCCGTGGAGATTACCGAAGCGTCTTGCGCGCGGTCCTGCGCGCTGCGGCGACCCCTTGGCGAGGCCGAGCAACCGTCAGGACGTCAGGCGGTGCGGCGACGCTGGCGGATCAGACGTCGACGTTCCCGCTCGGTGAGGCCGCCCCACACGCCCTGCTTCTCGCGGGCCGTGATGGCATGCTCCAGGCAGGCCTCGCGCACCGGACACGCCGCGCAAATGGCCTTGGCCGGCTCGGCGGCCTCGTCGGACTCCGACGGCGGGTAGAAGATCTCCGAGTCGGCGCCGAGGCAGCGCGCGTACTGCCGCCAGATGGGCTGCGCGAACTTGGAGATGTCGGCCGTCGCCCCGATGGTCGCGCTGCGGGCGGTCGGTGTCGCAGTGATGGTCATGGTGGCGTGCTCGCTTCGTGAGATGCACGTTGGGTGCGGAGGAGCACCGCAGCTGCGGTGACCGTCAAACCAGACTTCGGCCGTTCCGACCCCCTCCCTGAGCACGAAATCGCTGCGCGCGGGCACGCTCGGACTCGTGCGGTGAATTCGTTGTGAGAACAAGGGCCGGAGGCAGAGCCTCGTAGGATGCCGCCCGTGACGTCCGGCACAGTCCCTACCCCGACCGCGCGTCACGGCCATCCGCGCAGCCAGCTCGCGCTCATGGGGCTCGCATTCCTCGCCACGTTGCCGGGGCTGATCACGCGCGTCGCGGGCCTCACGCCGCCGGCCGCGGTGGCGCCGGTGCTCTACGGGCTGGCCATCCTCGGTTCCGCGTTCCTCCTCGCGTGGGCCGCCGAAGTGCTGCAGCTCGACGTGTCACAGGGCCTCGCGCTCACCGTGCTCGCACTGATCGCCGTGCTGCCCGAGTACGCCGTCGACTTCGCCTTCGCGTCGAAGGCGGGTCAGAACCCCGACAAGTACGCACCGCTCGCGCTCGCCAACATGACCGGCGCCAACCGCCTGCTCATCGGTGTCGGGTGGTCGATGGTGGTGTTGCTCGCAGCATGGCGGATGACGCGCATCGCGCGACGACGCGGTTACCGCGGCGAAATCGACACCGAGGTGAAGCTCGAGCGCCCGCACGCGATCGAGATCTCGTTCTTGGCACTCGCGACGCTGTACTCGCTCACGTTGCCGCTGAAGCGCACGCTCACCCTCATCGACTCGATCGTGCTCATCGGCATCTTCATCGCGTTCGTGTTCCGCATCGCGCGTGCGCCGTCGGAAGAGCCCCACCTCGTGGGGCCGGCGCGCATCATCGGGTCGTTGCCCGTCGCACCGCGACGCATCGCAGTCGGTGTGTTGCTCGCGTTCGCGGCGGGCGTGATCTTCGCGTGCGCGGAGCCGTTCGCCGAATCACTCGTGCACGCGGGCGAACAGGCCGGCGTCGACACGTTTCTCCTCGTGCAGTGGGTCGCGCCGCTTGCGTCGGAAGCACCCGAGCTGCTCGTCGCCGGGTTGTTCGCGTGGCGACTCCAGACGAGCGCAGGCCTCGGCACGTTGTTGTCGTCGAAGGTGAACCAGTGGACGCTGCTCGTCGGTTCG
>JBEVLJ010000193.1:0-2901 GCA_040509195.1 Acidimicrobiia bacterium | reverse complement strand
CGGACCTGACGTCAACGATCGCGGTCGCCGGCCGGAGCGCCGCAGTCTCGATGCGAGCATAGATCGCGCTCGGCGCCGTGGCACTCGTGCTGTTGGCGTTCACCTTCCTGGTGGTGTTCGTCGCGGCCCGGCGCCGAGAGCGAGTCGAGTCCGGCGCAGAAATTCAACGCACGAAGGACTGGGCGCAACGCGACCTCGAGAACCGCTTGCAACGCGGCCTGGCCATGCTCGACACCGAAGGCCCGTGTTACACGGTGGTCACCGGCGCCGTTCGGGTGGCTGCGCCCAGGATGGCAACCGAGCTGCTCGTTGCCGACTCGAGTCAGGCGCACTTCCGGCAGGTGCTCGCGACTGATGCCGACGCGCCCGCGTGTTGCGTGATGAGCCCGGTGCAGTGCCCGGCAGCAAGCGGGGCACAGACTCAACTCTGGCCGAGCGCCGACGCGATCGACGCGTGTCCCTTCTTGCGTGAGCACGCGGCCCAGGGTGGGGCGGCGGCGTGCGTGCCCGTGAGCATCGCGGGAAAGACCATCGGCGTGCTGCATGCGACCACGGAGACGGGCGGTGTGCTCGACCCCGACGAGGTCGCGGGGCTCGAGTTGGTCGCCCGCCAAACCGGTGAGCGCATCGGCGTGCTGCGGGCGTTCGCGCAGTCGCAGTCGCAGGCCCACACCGATCCGCTCACGGGGCTGATGAACCGCCGCAGCTTGGAGAACGCCGTCAGTCGGCTCACCGACGCAGGCGCGCCGTACGTCGTGGTGTTCGCCGACCTCGACAACTTCAAGATGCTCAACGACGTCCATGGCCACGAGACCGGCGATCGGGCGCTGCGCCTCTACTCGCGGATCCTGCGCGACAGCGTGCGCCCGGGCGACCTGCCCGCCCGCTTCGGCGGCGAGGAGTTCGTCGTGGTGCTGCCCGACTGTCGGATGGCCGATGCAGTCACGGTGATCGAGCGGGTGCAGGATCGCCTGCGGGAGACGACCGCCGACGGATCGGTGCCTGCCTTCACCGCGAGCTACGGCCTCGCGGCCGGCGACGACGTCCGCTTCGACGAAGCAGTGGCGGCCGCCGACGCAGCATTGCTCCTGGCGAAGGCAAGGGGTCGTGACCGGCTCGTCATCTCTGGCACTGAACCCGACGCCGACGTGCTCGTCGCCGTCTGACGCCGCCGCGGGTCGTCGATGTGCTCGCTGCGTGCGCCGACGGTTCGTTGCGCATCACGCGCCATCTCCAGGCTGAGACCCGCGCACCACCGAACCAGAGTGGTCAGATGTTGAGGTGGTGGCGTTCGTGCGCGACGTGGGCGCGGAGCTCGCGGGCGGTGCGGGGACCGGTCGACGGGAACGACATGGGTCGCGCGGCGCGTGCAGCTTCGATGTCTTCGCGTGTGAAGGCGCACGGCACCGACACCGGGTCGACGTTGTGGAGTCGAAGCGCGTTGAGCCCGAGCACCTTGCGCTTGATCTCGTCGGTGAGCGCGGGATAGCCGAAGCGTTCCTGGAACTCAGTGCTGATCTGGAAGGCGCGGAACGCCTGGATCAGCCCCTGGGGTGATCCGTAGAACACCGCGTCGGTACCCCACAGCACGTTGTCGGCACCGACGTGCACGAGCAACTTGCCGAGCACGTGCGCGGCTTCGTCGGGACGATCGAGCAGCGCCCACCACGTAGTGCCGAGCTCGGCATAGATGTTGGTGTTCGGCGCGACGCCGGCGTCGCGCATGCTCGTGATGAGACGGTTCACGCCGCGGTGGCGCGTCGCGTCGTCGTACGGTCCTTCCACGATGTTCGACTCGTAGCCCGAGTGGTACGCGACGAAGCGCGCGTTCGGATGGTTGCGCGCGGCGGGTCCGAAGTCGACGGGCGACGCGAACCCCGACGAGTACCCGGCCGTGCTCGACAAGCCCTTGTGTGCGGTGATGATCGGCACGCCGAGCTGCACCGCACGTTCGATGAACGCGTTGCCGACCGGCGCGAGCGACGGGTCGCCGTCGTCGAGCCGCCACGCGTTGCCGCTGCCGTCGTACAAGTCGGGATAGTTGGTGAAGATCTTCCACGCCGCGATCTTCGAACGACCGACCGCGGCCGACATCGCGTCGAGGTTCGCGGCGAGGTCGCCGACGTTGGGCAGCGCTTGCGCTTGCACCAACACGCGCGTGTCGTCGCACACCGATTCGGTGATCAGGCGCGCTTCGTCCATCAACGCCGCCGACTGCGGGCTCGACTCCGGCGCAATCGGCAGCCCGGACAGCACGATCATCGACGTGTCGCTGCGCAGGAACACCTCCTCGAGGAACCGGTCGATCGAGTAGCACGCGCGTGGATCGGCGTCGCCGCAGTTCTGCTGCGGGAAGTTGGTGAAGAAGTTGCGCGCCACCTGCGTGGGCGGTTCGTCGCGGTAGTCGAGGAAGTGCGTCTGCACGTCGAACACGAACTGGTCGCCGGCGAGCGCGTCGCGCGCGGCGGCGGGATCCGTCGACGCGGTCGGTGGCACGGTGAACGTGCCGCCCGGCTTGCGCTTCGCCGCGCGCGTGGAGTCTTCGCTGCACGCATTGAGGGCGAGCAGCATGGTGGCCGCACCGCACGCCGACACGAGGAAGTCGCGCCGCGACATGCCGAGCTGACGGGCGGAGCGATCGGCGTCGTCGCGCGTGCGCCGGATCGCCTCGCGTGCGATCGCGGTGAGCGGTCGGGGATCGAACTCCCCGTTCGACACCGGTCCGAGATCGATCGGCAGACCAGGATCTTCTTCGCGCCAGCGATGCCTGCGCACACACGACCCTAACCCGACACGTCGCCCATGTCGCCGCGCCTCATTTCAAGCCCCAACCGGCGTCAAAAGACCGTGACAGAGACGGGATATTGACGCCGGAACGGGCGAGAGGCCGGAACGGGTTAG
>JBEVLJ010000192.1:0-6788 GCA_040509195.1 Acidimicrobiia bacterium | reverse complement strand
TGAGGATCTCCGTGTCGCGGCGGCGACCTTCGCTGCCCAACACGTCGAAGTTCCAATCGCTCGTGTCGAACTCCGACGGATCGAGGCCGGTGATCGCCGCAAACGCGAGCGCCGCGGTGTCGATGGTGCTGGTCTCGTCGAACGCGACTCCCACGGTCTCGTGGTCGACGCGTCGGAGGTTGAGGTCGAGCTCGCGGGCACGAGCGATCACTGCGTCGGCGTCGGGGACGCGCGTGGTGACGGTGTCGAAGAACGGGTAGTCGGTGAACTCCAGGTGCGCACGCCCGAGCGCGCGGAACAAGCGCGCGGCGATGCCGTGCACGCGTTCCGCGATCGCGCGCAGGCCATCGGGCCCGTGGTACACCGCGTACATCCCGGCGATGTTGGCGAGCAGCACCTGCGCGGTGCAGATGTTGCTCGTGGCCTTCTCGCGACGGATGTGCTGCTCACGCGTCTGCAAGGCGAGCCGCAGCGCGGGACGGCCTTCACTGTCGACCGACACGCCAACGAGGCGACCGGGCACGTTGCGGCGGTACGCGTCGCGAGTGGCGAAGTAGCCGGCGTGCGGGCCGCCGTAGCCCATCGGCACGCCGAACCGCTGCGCCGACCCGACCACCACGTCGGCACCCCACTCCCCCGGCGGCGTGACGAGCACCAGGGCGAGGAGATCGGCCGCGACGGCGACGAGCGTGTCGTGCGCGTGCAGGTGTTCCACGAGGGCATGGTGATCGTGCACCACGCCGTGCGTGCCGGGGTACTGCAACAAGACACCGAACACGCCCTCGACCGACAGCTCCGCCGGGTCGTCGAGGCTCGCCACGTCGGCAACGACGATCTCGATGCCGATCGGCTCGGCGCGCGTGCGGACCACCTCGATCGTCTGCGGATGACACGCGACGTCGACGACGAACGTGGAGCCGCCTTTGGGGTTCAGCCGCGCCAACATCGCCATCGCCTCGGCTGCCGCCGTCGGCTCGTCGAGCATCGACGCGTTGGCGAGATCCATCGCGGTGAGGTCGCTCACCATGGTCTGGAAGTTCAGGAGCGCTTCGAGGCGGCCCTGCGAGATCTCGGGCTGATACGGCGTGTACGCGGTGTACCACGCCGGGTTCTCCAGGATGTTGCGCAGGATCACGGTCGGCGTGATCGTGTCGGAGTACCCCTGCCCCACCAGCGAGGTGAGCACGTCGTTCTTCGCGGCGAGGTCTTCGAGCCACCCGAGGGTGTCGGCCTCGCTCAACCCGTCGTCGAGTTCGAGCGGCGTGCGGTCGCGGATGGCGTCCGGCACCGTGCGGTCGACGAGCTCGTCGAGCGACGTGAGCTCGAGCGACTTGAGCATCTCGGTGATTTCATCCGACGACGGTCCGATGTGGCGCCCAGAGAAGTCCTGCGGGGAGAAATCGGCGCCGCTCATCACGCAAATCTACCGGGCCGACTTGCGCCCGGGCTGGCTCAGGTGCGCCGTTCAGACCCGTCGGTCGGTCGGTGCCACGAACGGCATCCGCACCACGGTCGCCGTCAGCTCGCGTCCCCGGACGTCGACGGTGACGGTGTCACCGATCGCCACGTCGGGCGTCAGCAGCGCCATCGCGATCCCACACTCGAGCACGGGTGAGAAGTTGCCGCTGGTCACCACGCCGATCGACTCGCCGTCACGCAGCACCGGGTGGCCCTCGCGCGGGATCTGCCGACCATCGACGCGCAACCCGCGCAGACGACGGGACACCCCGCGTTCCTTCTCTTCCGCCAACGGTTGACGCCCGCGGAAGTCGGCCTTGTCGAACCGCACCACCCACCCGAGCCCGGCCTGGAGGGGCGTGATGCCGGCGCCGAGCTCGTGACCGTGCAGCGGCAACCCCGCCTCGAGCCGCAGCGTGTCACGCGCACCCAGCCCCGCCGGTGTGATGCCGGCCGCGATGAGCTCGGTCCACACCACTTCGGCGACGGCGAGCGGCACGTGCAGCTCCACGCCGTCTTCGCCGGTGTATCCGGTGCCCGCGGCGAAGCCACGCGCTCCATGAAACGTGACCGGCTCCACGCGGAAACGACCGACCGCCGCGGCTTCCGGTGACACCCTCGCCAGACGAGCGCGAGCTTCGGGACCCTGCACCGCGAGGACCACACGATCTCGGGTCACGTCGTCGATCTGGCACTCCCCTCCCCCGAAGAACAACGCCGCTTCACCCACTGCGTCGATCAGGGGCATGGTGTTCGACGCGTTGGGCATGACCAGGAAGTCGCCCGGTGCGGTCCACCAGATGATCACGTCGTCGACGACGTGCGCGTCGTCGGGATCGAGCAGGTGCGTGTACTGCGCGCGTCCGGGCGCGATGCGGTCGAGGTCGTTGGTGAACGCCCACTGCAACGCAGCAAACGTGCCGCTGCCGTGCACGTGGAGCGACCCGAGGTGCGACACGTCGAACACGACCGCACCGCTGCGACACGCGCGGTGCTCGTCGAGCACACCTGCGTACTGGATCGGCATCTCCCAGCCGCCGAACTCGGCCATGCGCGCGCCCAACGCGCGGTGTTGCTCGTCGAGCGGGCTGTGCAGCAACCCCACGTCAGGCCGACTCGGCCGTGAGACCACGACCGAAGTCGAGCGGACGCGGCTCCGCGGACGCGAGGCCCGTCTCCACGAGTTGCGACGGCGGTTCCAAGCCGTACTTCACCAGGAGGTGGAGATAGTCACGTTGGTAGAACACCTTCACGCTCACCTCGGGATACAGCTCCTGCACGCGCCGCGCCTTGCGGTTCTTCTTCGTGACCAGCTTCTGGTTGAGCGTGGTGATCTCGATGTAGATGTCGTACGCCGGGAGATAGAAGTCGGGGGCGAACGCTTGCGACGGATTGCCGTCGCGATCGCGCTCCAACACGAACGTGCGCGGTTCGTACTCCCACGCGATGGCATAGAAGTCGAGCAGCTTCGCGAATTGCCGTTCGGAGTTGTGCGCGAACCGCACCTGTTCGTGCGGGAGTGGCTCGTGCGGCAACGGGAGCGGCGTCGGCGTGGTGATCAGCTCCCCGTCGCGTGCTCGCGCACCGTGGCATCGAGCTCGTCCATCACGTGACCCAACGGCACGATGTTGAGTACGCCCTGACCGTGGCGCACGAGGTCGATGAGCGCGTCGTCAGTGCGCGCGAGCACCGAGTTGCCGCCGTCGAGCACGAGACTCGCGGTGGCCCAGTCTTCGCCAAGGTCTTCGCGCAGGTAGTCGATTGCCTTGCGCGCGGTCTGGAGCTTCACGCCTGCGTCGAGGAGGCTCTTGACCACCTTCAAGCGCACGAGGTCGCGGTACGAGTAGGCCCGCTGCGTGCCGCTGCCCTTCGCGTCGGTGATCGACGGACGCACGAGGTCGGTGCGCGCCCAGTAGTCGAGTTGCCGATACGTGATGCCGACGATCTTGCAGACCTGCGGCCCGCGGAAGCCCTCCGCGCGGTCGGCTGGCGCATCGACGGCCTTCGCACCCTCCACGGCCGGATCGGCGTCGAGGCCGCTGAGCGCCGGCTGCACTGCCTCGACGGAAGTCGCGGTGCGGCGAGGACGACGTTCCGGCATCGAGATCTCCACTTGCGCTCGAGGGCGTTCACCCTGAAGTACACGTTCGTAGTTACGGGCGTGTCAGGCTACTTCGTGGTGACCGCTGAGTCAATGATCAGCCATCAGGTGGCGGCCAGGGCCGGCGAAGCTACTCGCCGCCGGCGAAGTCTTCCGGACGCACCTGGTCGAGGAACTCGCTGAACTGCGCCATCTCCTGTTCGATGTACTGCTCGTTCGGCGCCGCGTCGTCGTCGGTGTCGAAGACCACGCCCGCATCCTCGAGCACGCTCTCGTCGGCAAAGATCGGCACCGGCTGGCCCGATCGCACCGCCAAGGCAATGGCGTCCGACGGCCGCGACGAGATCCTCGCCGTGTGATCGCCTCGTGTCAGCTCGATCTCCGCATAGAACGTGGACTCGCGCATCTCCGTGATCACGACCTGCGTGAGCGTGGTGCTCATGTCGTCGAGCACGGCCGTGAAGAGGTCGTGCGTCATCGGCCGCGGCGTCTCCATGCCTTGCAACGCGTACACGATCGCGGTGGCCTCGGGTGAGCCGATGTAGATCGGCAGGTACCGCTGGCCGTCGACCTCGCGGAGCAAGACGATCGGCTGGTTCGAGGGAACCTCGACTCGCACTCCCACCAAGGACATCGGGATCACCAGCTCGCCTCCGGACCTCTGGCGCGACCGTCGGCGTCCAAAGCTAGCACCGACCCCATCGGCCCGATCTCGGCACGTGCGGTGTCGACCTCGGCCTCGACGCCGGCGTCGGCGTCGCGACGGCCATACAGCGTCGCCACGTATGCGGCCGGATCGTCCTGCACGAGACGACGATCGGCTTCGACGACACGGCCCACGTTGCGATAGCGATCGGCCCGGTGCAGTCCGTAACCGAGCACGAACACGTCGTCGATCTCCGCACCTACGTAGCGCACGTGGCACGGCACGATGCGACGGACCGGGCGGTCGAGCAACGCACACACCTCCAACGTGCGGGGGCTGCGGGCACGAAAGTGCTCCAGCAGGTACCCGAGGGTGAGGCCCGTGTCGACGAGGTCTTCGACGACGATCACGTCGCGCCCCTCGAGATCGGTGGAGACGTCGTGGAGGATGCGCACGCGACCCGAGTCGGGTGCGTAGCGCGAGATCGCGATGAAGTCGACGAGCACGTCGATGTCGTGGATCTCACGGATCAGGTCGGCGAGGAAGAGCAGCGCACCTTTGAGCACGCCGATCAGCACCACGCCGTCGGGGTGATCGGTCTGGATGCGCGTGCCGAGATCGTGCACCCGGGTCGCGAGGTCGGATTCGCTCAGCAACGTGCGCGGCTCCACCGGGGACGCCGCCGCTGGAAGTCGTGACGGTGCAGTCACTCCGCGAGGGTGTCGCGCACTGCCTCACGCAACAGCACGGAGCGCAACTGTCGTCCGAGACCGGCGAGCTCGATCAGCTCCTGTTGCAGCCGGTCGCGCGACTCGGGGTTGCGTTGGCGCACGTAGGGCAGCAGCACCTGGCCGAACAGCGCCGCTTCACGTTCGGCGGACGTGCGGTACATGCGCAGGTGCCGCGCCTGCACGCCCCGCGCGAAGAACCGCGCCGCGATGATGGCGGTCTCGAGGGCGTCGGCGTCGAACTGCACGTCGTTGCCGGATTCGCGTGCGGGCGTGATGAGGCCGAACTGCTCGAGGTCGGCCACCTGCTCGGTCTCGATGCCGGCCGCGGAAGCGAGGGCGGCGCGGGTGTAGAGCTGTTCCACGTCGCCCGACGGCGCGACGACCTCCGCGTCGGCGGAGGCGTCGGTGTCGAGCGGCAGCGTGGGCGCGAAGGCGGGGTTGCGGCGTGGCGCCTTCGTGCGTGCCGCCGCGCGGCCCGAAGCCGGCGTGCGAGCCGGTGCCGCGGCGACGACCTGCTCGATGATCTGCAGTTCCACCACCTCGGCGGTGGTGTGCACGATCACGTCGTCCGGGTCGAGTCCCGGATCGAGTGCAAGCGATGGGTCTCCTCCGCCGGCGGGCTCGAACACGGCGAGCTCCGACGGGTCCATCTGGTCGAGTCGCTCCTTGATCACCTTCAGCGGCAGGAAGTGCTCTTTCTGCTGGAACAGGATCCATCGCAAGCGCGCGAGGTCGTCGGCGTAGAACTTGCGGTAGCCCGAAGGGGTGCGCTCGGGGTCGATGAGGCCCTGGCTCTCGAGGAAACGGATCTTCGAGATGGTGATGTCGGGGAACTCGTCGCTGAGTGCAGCGAGCACCTCACCGATCGACAGGTGATCGCCCGACGCGGTGCCATCCCCAGAGGTCGAGGCGGTCATGCCGGGCGCCTCATGTCGGCCAGTCATGTCGGCCAGCTCATGTCGGCCACGTCATGTCGGTTGGCCTCCGACGAGGAAGAGCAACACGAACCGGCCGATCTGGAGATCAGCCAGGTGGTGCAGCGGCGACCGGTCGACCCGCTGGTGATCCACGTAGGTGCCGTTCAACGAGCCCGCATCCGCGACCTCGTAGCCGTCCGCAACCCGGTTCACGACGGCGTGACGGCGCGACACCGTGATGTCGTCGAGGAACACGTCGGAGTCGGGATGGCGGCCGAGCGCGGTGACCTCGCCGTCGAGCACGAACCGGCTGCCGGCGTTCGGGCCGCGGCGCACCACGAGCATGCCCATCCCGGGCGGGAGCTCGGCGAGCGCTTCGCCCAGCTCCTCGTCGAGCTCGAGCCGTTCGGCGAGCTCACTGAGGCTGACGGTCGACTCTTCCTCGCGAGGCAACGCCTGGCCACACGACGAACAGAAGTTGGCCCCGACCTCGTTCTCGTGGCCGCATCGGCGGCATCTCATGAGCTGAGGCTACCCCTCGACGGGAGGGTGAGGGTCGAGGGTGAGGCTGAGCCTCCGAAGGGAGCGACTGAGAGTGGGAGGTCAGCCTTCTTCGACCAGTGCGCGGTATCCGGCGGCGTCCATCAGGCCGTCGACTTCGGTCGGGTCGGCGAGCTCCACCTCGAAGATCCAGCCGGTGCCGTATGGGTCGCGGTTCACGTGCTCCGGTTCGTCGTTCAACATCTCGTTGACGGTGACCACCACGCCGGTGACCGGTGCGTAGATCTCCGACACCGACTTGGTCGACTCCACCTCCGCGATGCTCGCGTTGGCGACCATGTTCAGCCCCACGTCGGGGAGCTGCACGTAGACCACGTCGCCGAGGGCGTCCTGGGCGAAGTCGGTGATACCGATTCGGGCGCGGTTGCCGTCGA
>JBEVLJ010000191.1:0-4996 GCA_040509195.1 Acidimicrobiia bacterium | reverse complement strand
CGGGTGGCTCGAGGATTCCCGCGTCGGACGCCGCGAACGCACCGAGCTCCGCGACGCGCATGCGCGTCGCGGCCATGCCTTCGACCGCGTCGTTGTGCTGACGGATCGCGCGCAGCTCGGCGCTGATCGACTGGTTCATCAGCGCGCCGAGGTCTTTCGCGAGCGCGCCGGCAAAGGTCGGCGGCTTCTTGAACTCGTCGGCGGGTGGCGTGGCCTTCGCGTCGGGCGCGTCGCCGGTGAGCGGCACCACGTAGAGCAGCACGCGGCGCACCTGACGATCCGCGGTGCGTGTGAACACCTCGTCGATCAGTGGCCGGATCGGCTTGTTCATCAGCACACCGCCGTCGGCGACGAACTGATCACGGGTGATGTTCGAGAATCGCCCCATCGCAGGGTGGAACTTGTCGACCTCCGTCGCGAAGGGCACGAAGGCCGGCTCGAACGCCGCGGGATACGACGCGCTGCAGCGCGCCGCCAACGCGAACGCGGGTTGGTTGTCTTCGTCACGCAGATCGTTCTCGCCGAAGCGGAAGAGCCCGCGATGCTCCACGTCTTGCACGAGGGTGCCGAAGTCGTCGGTGAACCTGCTCGTCTCGCCCGCGAGCAGCGTGGTGGTGATGAACACCGTCGTGTGCTGGCCGTCGACGGGCCCGTTCGTCACTTCGTCGGCGAGTTTTGTGATGCCAGTGTTCAGGCCGTCGAGGAGCACCGCGTCGCCCTGCAGCAGCGACGGCGGTGACTTCTCATCGGGCTCACGCAACAGACGCTCGAACGAACCGGTCTCGAGCCACACGTTGCGCAGGATTCCGAGGTCGAGGCCGTTGCTGCGCGTGAAGCCGAGGAGCGCGGCATTGATGCCGCCCGCGCTCGTGCCCGACAACACGTCGGTGTTCGCCGTGAGATCGAGGAGCTCCAGGAGCCGGAGATACAGCGCGCGTGACTGCTCGGCGCGGGACGGATGGGCGCCGTCGGGTGCCGTCGCCGCGTCCGTCGGCGGCAACGGCTGGTCGGCCGCGAGGTGTTCACGGTCGAACGACGCCTGCTCGAGCAGATTGAGCTCGCGAGCCACGCCGCCCATCCAGATCGCGAGGCTCACGCCTCCCGTCATGGTGGCGGCGAACCGCACGTCGAGCGTGTCGGGGCCGACGCGCTTGGCCGCGTTCTGCTGATTGCTGTCGGTCGTCGTCACGAACCTGCCCTCGTGTGCGCTCGATTGGAGCGCAGAGAATGGCTCACTCGGAACACAGATTCAAGACTCCCGCCACTCAGGTGGTGAGCGTCGGGGTGGTTGTCCGTGTCTGGTGAGCAGCTACTTCGCCAGCACGACGAACTGGATCAGTGCGGCGCCGAGGATGAGTGCCAACAGGATGGCGAGCATGATCGTGGTGCCGGGTCTCATGGCATGCCTCGCACGGGGATGCCGGGCCGCTTCTGCGCCATCGGCTCGGGCACCAAGGTGACGGGTTCGCTCGCGTGCAACCCCAACGCGACCGCGGCCGACTCACGATCGAACGCGAGCGACACGAGGCCGTACGAGTCGACGAGCATCACCAACTCCGACGGCTTCGCATCCGCGTACGTGTGCACCCAACGCGCCGCGCGCACACCCGTCGGCGTTCGCACTTCCACGTTGTCGCCCGGGTGCGTGCCTGCGAGCAGGAGCTGGTCGGGGTCGATGTTGAGTTGGCAGTTGCCGAACCGGTCGACCCACCACACCTGACCCACGATCGCGCCATCGTCGTCGACGTCGGGCAGCGAGATGATCCCCGGCACCATGCTCACCGGATCAACCTCGGGCCCGAGCTCGCTCAACGGCACACCCGCCGCCAAGTGACCCGCCACCGGCGACAGCACGTCACGCCCGGCGAACGTCGGCCCCGGCGCTTCCAGGTGGTACTCCGTGTTCTCCAGCGACACCACCCGCTGCGGCCCGCCGATCATCGCGGTCGCCGGTGCCAGCAGGCCGTTGTCGGGACCGAGCAGGACGCCGCCGGCCACCTCCACCGCCACGAGCCGCCGATCGGTGCCCACGCCGGGGTCGACCACGGCGAGCAGGATCGTGTCGTCGGGCAGGTACTGCACCGATCGCACCAACAACAGGCTCCCGGCGCGCACGTCGTGCGCGGGGATCTCGTGGCCGAGGTCGAGGATCTCGGTGTCGGCCGGCGCGATCCCGCGCATGACAGCACGGCACACGCCGACGAACTCGTCAGCGTGGCCGTAGTCGGATGCGAACGCGATCAGCACGAGTTCAGGCTAGGAAGCGCACCCGCCCGAGTGTGAACGGGCGGCGCACCTGCCCGATCACCTTGGGCCGGCCTCGCTCAACCGGCCTGCGTGAACCGCTGGCCGAGATATGCGTCGACGTCGACGTCACGCACGCGGAACGAACGCCCCACGCGCACGGCGGGCAGTTCGCCCGACTTGATGATGCGATACACGGTCATCGTCGACACGCGCATCAGTTCTGCGACTTCCTGAACCGTCAGGAACCGCGCAGTGGCGAATGATTGCGCCACGTTGGTCACCCCTTCCTGGTACCCCGCTTACCCGCGTGGTGAGCGTAGGCCGGTGTGGCCTCTGATGCAAAAGACCACGTGAGAGGTTGCAGTGGGGCGTTGTGGCTGCGTCGGTCAGTGCTCTGCGAGCAGCCCGGCCCTGTCGATGCTCACGGCACCCTCGGCACCCTCGGCGCCCTCGGCCTGCTCGCCCAAGAGGCGCAACAAGGGACGATAGGCATCCGGCGGACGGCGCTCGTCGAGCGGCACGATCCGGATCGCCATGCCCCTCCAGGCGGCGACGGCCAATGCCACCGCGTCCAGGTCCGCGAACGCGATCACCTCGAGCCCCGACGAGAGGGCGCGGCCCGCGAACGTGCGGTCGGCGACGAGCACGTCGGGATGGCCGACCGCGAACAGCAGCTCTTCGGCCGCGTTGCCACTCACGTCGTCGCCGAGGAGCGCGCGCCCGTCGGTGACCATCGCAACCTGGTCGACCCACCGCAGGCGCGACCGCTCTGCGTCGCGACCCCGGAACGACGTGCTCTCGGTCGCGTCGTACACCCGGCCGCCGGCGTCGCGCGCGACTCGTGCGAGCTCACGGTGCAACGTGAACAACGACGCGGGCGACGACGTCGCGAACGCAAGCGTGCCGCCATTGCGCGCCACTTCGAGCACTCGTGCGCACGCGGCCGAGAACGCGTCGACGGTGCGCTCGGGCGCGATGCGCGCACGTGGGCCGTCGCCGATCCATCCAAATTCGCTCGCGACCGCGGCGCGCACTTGCTCGGCGGTGAGGGCGTCGAACCGCGCGAGCCCGAGCATCGCGCGCGCGTCGTTGCGTTCGACGCGGCGCATCACGCCGAGGATCTCTTCACGACCGAACTCGGTGCTGCGCCCGGCGACCCGCGCGCGCTTCAACTGCTCGCGCGCAGAGTCCTCGCGTTGCGGCGCGGCCGCGCGTTCGCGAACCGGATCCGGCAGCTTGGGGGGCAGCTTCGACTTGTTGCGACGCGTCACGCGCCACTCTTCTCGCTGTCGGCCTTGGCTTGTTCGGCGAGCTCGCGCGACCGTGCCGCCGCGGCTTCGATGGCGTACGACACCGACGAACGGAAGCCGTGCGCTTCGAGCTCCTTGATCGCCGCGGCAGTGGTGCCACCGGGCGACGTGACCGCCGCGCGCAACGCCTCAGGCGAATCGCCCGTCTCGTCGAGCAGCGCCGCGGCACCGAGCAACGTTTGACGCACCAGTGCGTCGGCCGTGTCGCGCGGCAATCCCACGAGCACGCCGGCTTCCACCATCGACTCCGCCAACAAGAAGAGGTACGCGGGCCCGGAGCCCGACACTGCCGTGACCGCGTCGAGGTGATCCTCGGGCACGCGCACGACCATGCCGACCGAGCCGAGGATGCGTTCGGCGAGCAGCAGGTCGTCTTCGGTGGCGAGCTCGCCGCCCGCGATGGCCGACGCGGCGCGTCCCACGACCGCCGGCGTGTTCGGCATCGCCCGCACGACCGGTCGTCCTGGTGCGGCGGCCTCGAGGGTGTCGATGCTCACGCCCGCGGCGATCGACAGCACGAGTGCGTGCTCGGGAAGGGTGGTGCTGCACTGCGCGAGCGCCTCGACCACGTGGTGCGGCTTCAACGCGACGATGAGCACTTCCACGTCGGCGGCGACCCACGCGGGCGCGGGCCCGACGCGAGCACCGGGCACCGCGGCTTCGAGCGCATGACGGCGTTCGGGGTCGATCTCCGCGATCGCGATCTCGGTGGGGTCGAAGCCCGCCGCGACGAGGCCCAAGGCCAGCGCCTCGCCCATCCGCCCGCCGCCGAGGAGCCCCACGTTCATGCCGGAAAGGCTAACCCTGGCCGCAGTGCGTGCTGCACCACGTACGCACGGTGGTGTCGGCGGGCGCAGCGCGGCCCGAAAAATGGATCGGCGACGGCGACCCCATCGAGCATCCTGAGCCCCATGCCGGAACGAGTGGTGCTCGAAGGAGAGGTGGTGCGGCTCGAACCGCTCGACTTCGCGCACGTCGACGGCCTCGTCGCCGCCGCGTCGGAGGACCGCGCGACCTACGACTTCACGTTGGTGCCGGCCGACGAGGAGTCGATGCGCACGTATGTCGGGACCGCGCTCGACGACGAGCAGACCGGTTGGGCGTTGCCGTTCGCGATCCGCGGACTGGCCGATGCGCGGATCGTCGGCAGCACCCGGTTCCTCGACCTCGACTACTGGGAGACGGGCATCGCGGCCTGGCCTCCCGGTCGCCCGTCGGCCGGCGGTGCTGGCGCGCCGAGCACCGCGGAGATCGGCAACACATGGCTCGCTGCGTCGGCGCAGCGCAGCGCGATCAACACCGAAGCGAAGCTCTTGCTGTTGCGGCACGCGTTCGACACGTGGCGTGTGGAGCGCGTCACGTTCAAGACTGACGCCCGCAACGAGCGGTCGCGGCGTGCCATCGAACGGATCGGGGCCACGTTCGAAGGGGTTCGACGT
>JBEVLJ010000190.1:0-6418 GCA_040509195.1 Acidimicrobiia bacterium | reverse complement strand
GTCGAACGCGGTGGACGGCGAATGACCGGCACCGAGTGGGCCGTCGTCATCGGCGTGCAGCTGTGCCTGGTGGTGCTGGTGGTGCTCGTGGTGGCGATCGTGCGCCTCGACCGGGCACGCGCCGATCTGGTGGCGACCACCCGTCGATTCGAGGCCAATGCCGCCGTCGCGATCGACGAGCTGCGCACCGCGGTGCGTGACGCCGACTACGAGCTCGACCGCATCGACGCCATCGTGTCGGGTGCCGAGCGGGTGACCGGGCGGGTCGACGCCGCGGCCGGTCTGGCCGACAAGGTGATCACGAGCCCCGTGGTGAAGGTCATGGCCGCGGGCACGGGCACGAAGCGCGCGATGCAGAAGCTCACCGGCTCGAGTGGCTCGGACCGCAAGTCCACCCGCCGCGGGCGAAAGGCCGGCTGACGTGTTCAAACGGGTCACCTGGCTCACCGTGGGATTCGGGCTCGGCGTCGGCACGACCGTCGCCGCGGCGCGCAAGGTGAAGCAGCGCGTCGACCGCTACCAACCGAGCGCGCTCGTCGATCGCACCACCGACGGGCTCACGCAGCTGCGCGACAAGCTCGCCGACGCGGTGGAGACCGGTCGTGAGGCGGCACGCAACCGCGAGACGGAGTTGCGCGCACCTGCACCGGAAGCGCTCGACATGCCGGCGATGCCGAGGCTCGTGCCGCCACTCCCGGATTCGGCACTCCCGGATTCGGCACTCCCGGAGTCGGATCGCAACTGAGGCCAGTCTGGCTCGGCCGGTACGATTTGGCCCGTGACGGCCCCTCGGACTGCTGACGAACTGCGCGCGGCGTTCACGGGCTTCTTCGCGGACCGTGGTCACACCGTCGTGCCCTCGGCAAGCCTCATCCCGCACGACCCGACCGTGATGCTCACCATCGCGGGCATGTTGCCGTTCAAGCCGTACTTCACCGGTGACGAAGTGCCCCCGTCCACTCGCCTCACCTCGGTGCAGAAGGTGGCGCGCGCGGGCGGCAAGGACAGCGACATCGAGAACGTCGGTCGCACCAACCGCCACTTCTCGTTCTTCGAGATGCTCGGCAACTTCAGCTTCGGCGACTACTTCAAGGACGAAGTGATTCCGTGGGCGTGGGAGCTCGTCACCGACGTGTTCGAGCTCGACCCCGAACGCCTGTGGGTCACCGTTCACGAGAGCGACGACGAGGCCGAGCGCATCTGGACCGAGGTCGTCGGGGTGCCGCTCGAACGAGTGCAACGCATGGGTGCCGACAACTGGTGGGGCCCGGCCGGTGATTCCGGGCCCACCGGGCCGTCGTCGGAGATCTTCTACGACCTCGGGCCCGAGCACGGCGCCGACGGTGGGCCCGCGAAAGACGACGATCGCTACGTCGAGATCTGGAACCTCGTGTTCATGCAGTTCGACGCGCAGACCGATGGGTCGATGCGGCCGCTGCCGAAGCCCAGCATCGACACCGGCGCGGGCCTGGAGCGCAACCTGGCCGCGGTGCAGGGCGTGTCATCCGCGTGGGAGACCGACCTGCTGCTCCCGTTGGTCGAGGCGGCGGCAGCGGCAACCGGAACCACGTACGGCGGTTGGCCGGGCGGCGAGCGCGACCTTTGGTTGCGAATCCTCGCCGACCACGGCCGCACCATGACGTTCCTCGTCACCGACGGCGTGGTGCCGTCGAACGAGGGGCGGGGCTACGTGCTGCGCCGGATCATCCGACGCGCGGTACGACACGCCTACTTGCTCGGCGCGCAGCAACTCGTCATGCCGTCGATCGTCGACGCGGTCGTCGCCACGATGAGTGCGGCCTATCCCGATCTCGTCACGCAGCACGAGCTCGCACGCGCGGTCATCTCGCGCGAAGAGGAGCGCTTCCGCCAGACGCTGGCACGCGGGCTCGATCTGCTCGACGGCATCCTCGCGAGCGGCGATGTGTCGGGTGACGACGCGTTCTTCCTGCACGACACGCTCGGCTTCCCGATCGACCTCACGCGCGAGATCGCGGAAGAGCGCGGTCACGGCGTCGACCTCGATGCGTTCGAGCGGCTGATGGCGGAGCAGCGCACCCGCGCGCGCGAGGCACACGCGGCGGCGGGTGGGAAGGGCAAGGACGCGCCGGTCGAGCTCTACCGCGAGCTGCTCGACGAGTCGGGGCCCACTGAGTTCACGGGCCGACAGGAGTACGACACCGCCGGCACGGTCGTGCGCGCGCTCATCGTGGGTGGCGAACGCGTCACGCAGGTGAGCGCAGGCGACCCCGTCGACGTGGTGCTCGATCGCACACCGTTCTACGCGGAGTCGGGCGGGCAGGTCGGTGACACCGGCACGCTGGTGGTCGCGAGCGACGACGGCGCGATCGTGCGGGTCACCGACACGCAGTACGGCCTGCCCGGGCTCGTGCTGCACCGCGGCAACGTGGAGGCGGGTGCGATCCACGACGGCGACGAGGTGACCGCCTCCATCGACGGCCCGCGCCGTGACGCCATCCGTCGCAATCACACGGCCACGCACATCCTGCACTGGGCGCTGCGCGAGGTGCTGGGCACGCACGTGAAACAGGCGGGCTCGTTTGTCTCGCCTGAGTACCTGCGCTTCGACTTCTCGCACCACGAAGCGCTCACGCAGGCGCAGCTCGACGAGATCGAAGCGCTGGCGAACCACGAGATCATCAGCGACGCGCCCGTGCGTCACTACGAGACCACCAAGGCCGAGGCCGAGCAGCTCGGCGCGATCGCGTTCTTCGGCGACAAGTACGGCGACCTCGTGCGCGTGCTCGAAGCGGGGGAGCATTCGATCGAGTTGTGTGGTGGCACGCACGTGCACGCGCTCGGCTTCATCGGGCCGATCCGCATCGTGAGCGAAGGGTCGATCGGTTCCAACCTGCGCCGCATCCAGGCCGTCACCGGCGACGCCGCGCTCGAGCGAATCCACGCCGACGAGGTGCAGCTGCGCGAGCTCGCGCTCGCGTTGAAAGTCGCGCCGGGGGAGCTCACCGATCGCGTCACGCGACTCGCCGACCAGGTGAAGACCCTGCAGGCCGAGCTCGCCGCAGAGCGACGCAAGCAAGCGGGTGCGGAAGCTGCGGAGCTGGTCGCGGGTGCCGCCGACGGCGTGGTGGTCGCGCGCCGCGATGGTCTCCCGCCCGACGAGCTGCGGCAGCTCGCGATCGCCACGCGTGAGGCACTCGCGCGCACTGATGGAACGACCGGTGGTGTGGTTGCGTTGCTCGGTCTGGGCCCCGACGGCACGAAGGCCGGCGTGGTTGCCGCGGTCACCAAGGAGCTCGCGGCTGCGGGTGGCTCGGCGGCCGACGTCGCACGCGATGCGGCGCGCGCGCTGGGCGGCGGCACCGGCAAGCAGGCCGACATCGCGGTGGGCGGCGGACCGAACGTCGCCGCGATCGACGAAGCGCTCGCGCTGCTCGAGCAGGCGGCGCGAGGAGTCGCAGGCAGCGCGTGAGTCGTGTGAGTCGCGTGCTCGGGGTCGACCTCGGCGGCGTGCGGATCGGACTGGCAGCGAGCGATCCGTCGGGGGTGCTCGCGAGCCCACTGCGGGTGCTGCGCCGCGGCGGCGATCACGCGGCTGATCACGCGGGGATCATGGCCGCCGCGCGGGAGATCGACGCGACCCGCATCGTGGTCGGGCTGCCACTCTCCCTCGACGGGAAGTTGGGTCCCGCGGCTCGTGCCGTCGTCGAGGAAGTCGATGAGCTTCGATCGGTCGCGCGACCGCTCGGCATCGAGGTCGACACCTACGATGAACGCTTCTCCACGGTGACGGCCGCCCGCGGACTGCGCGAGGCGAACGTCGGCAAGAAGAAGCGTCGCGACAAGATCGACGCCGCCGCGGCCACCGTGATCCTGCAGTCCTGGCTCGAGGCGCAGCAATGACCGACGAACCAGACGGCGTCGATGCCCACGTCGACGAACCCTGGCCGCCGCAACCTCCTGCAACGACACCACCTGTCGACGAGCGCGACGACATCTGGCACGACCGTTGGGACGACGACGACCACGTCGCGACCGCCTCGCCGCCACCGCAGACCAGCCGTCGCGCGCCGGTTGCCGACGACGACACGCGTGCCACGCGTCGAGCGTCGGAGCGACGTCGGCGCCGACGGCGACGGTGGCTCGTCGTGGTGCTGGTCGCGCTCTTGGTGCTCGTGCCGCTTGCGGCCGCGAGCGGATGGTTCGTGTGGCAGCTCTACGGTCCGGGCGGTCCGGGTGGGGAGACCGCTGAGGTCGTGATCGAGCCGGGATGGGGTGCGTCCGAGGCCGCCGACGCGCTGGTGAAGGCCGAGGTGATCGAGTCGGCGCTCGCGTTCCGCATCTGGGCGCGCGTGACGGGCGCAAGCTTCCAAGCCGGTACGTACGCCTTCCCGACGGGCATCAACGTGACGCGCGCGCTCAACGTGCTCGAGGCCGGTCCCACGAGTTCGCTGCAGGCGGCACAGCAGAAGTTGTTGCTCCCACCCGGGCTCACGGTGAGTCGCATCGCCGATCGCGTCGGCCACCTCCCGGGGCATACGCGCGATGCATTCCTCGCCGTGGCAGATTCAGGTGTGGTCCGTTCGAAGTACCAGCCTGCGGGCACGAGCTCACTGGAAGGACTCACCTGGCCGGACACGTACTTCGTGTCGGAGGGAATGACCGATCAGCAGATCCTGCAGATGATCGTGAGCGAGTTCGATGAGCACGCCGACGCGGTCGGGCTCGGCGCGCCGAATGGCGCGGGGCTCACGCCGTATCAAGCGTTGGTCAGCGCGTCGTTGATCCAGGGCGAGGCGGCTGCGGCGGATCAGGCGAACGTGTCGGGCGTGATCGTCAACCGCTTACGCCGCGGCATCCCGCTTCAGATCGACGCGACGCTGTGCTACGCCAAGGGTGGGTGCCCACCCGTGCCGACGAACGCCGACAAGGCGATCGACTCGCCGTACAACACGTATCGGGTGACCGGGCTCCCGCCCACGCCGATCCTCACCGTCACCGAACCGGCGATGCGCGCCGCGCTGAACCCCGCGTCGCACAACTACCTCTATTACGTCACCGGCAAAGACGGTGTCACGCGCTTCGCGGAGACGCTCGCCGGCCATCAGGCGAACATCGACAAGTACGGGGTGAGGGGCGAGTGAACGCGACGACCACGATCGCTGGGATCATCGGTGATCCGGTGCGTCACTCGCGTTCGCCCGCGATCCACAACGCCGCGTTCGCGGCAACGGGACTCGATTGGGTGTTCGGAGCGTTCGAGATCCCGCGCGGGGGTGCGGCCGGCGCGCTCGACGCGATGCGCGCGCTCGGCCTCGGCGGGCTGAGCGTGACCATGCCGCACAAGCACGATGCCGCGGCGGCGTGCGACGAGCTCACCCCCAGGGCGCGCGCGCTCGAAGCGGTGAACACCGTCATCCCGCAGTCCGACGGTCGGCTGCTTGGCGACTCGACCGATGGTGAAGGTCTGCTCCGCGCGGTGCGTGACCACGACGTCGATCCCGGATCCGGTTCGGCGCTCGTGCTCGGCGCGGGTGGTGCCGCGCGCGCGGTCGCGCTCGCGCTGGCGGAGGCCGGCGCGGCGGTCACGGTGGCGGCTCGGCGCGTCGATGCCGCGGAGAGCGCGGCGTCGTTGCACGCCGGGATCGCGGCGGCACGCATCGCCGACTGCGACGCCGGTGCGTTCGATGTGGTGATCAACGCCACCCCGCTCGGCATGAACGGAGAAGCGGGCGCCATCGACGCGATGCGTCTCAACCCGAGTCAGTTCCTGGTCGACACCGTGTATCACCCCATGGAGACACCACTGCTCGCCGCTGCCTGCGCTCGCGGAATCCCGTGCACCAATGGCCTCGGCATGTTGGTGCATCAAGCCGCGCTCGCGTTCGAGCTCTGGACGGGCGTGGCCGCGCCACTCGACGTGATGCGTTCGGCAGCTGAAGTGGCACCGGCATGACGGCCGCGTTGGTTGTCGGTTGCTCGGTGCTCGGCCTCGTGGTCGGCTGGTTCCTCGATCCCGTGATCACGCGAGTTCCGCGCAAGGTACCCGTGTTCGGCCCGCCCGCCGACGACGAACCGCCGCCGGCGACGTTGCGACAGGTGTTCGTCACGCTCGTGACCGGTGCGCTGTTCGGTGCCATGGCCGCGCGGTTCGAAGACTCGTGGGCGTTGCCCGCGTACCTCGTGCTCACCGCGGCACTCGTTGCCCTGTCGGTCATCGATCTCGAGCACTTTCTGCTTCCCAACCGAATCGTGTACCCGCTCACCGGCGCGGTGCTCGCACTCCTCGGCATTGCCGCACTCGCTGACGACAACGCCGAGTCGCTCACGCGCGGGCTGCTCGGCGGCCTCGTCGCGTTTGCGTGCTTCTTCGTACTGCACATGGTGTCGCCGCGCAGCATGGGCTTCGGCGACGTGAAGCTGTCGTTCGTGCTCGGCC
>JBEVLJ010000189.1:0-3387 GCA_040509195.1 Acidimicrobiia bacterium | reverse complement strand
CCGACGAGGCGCGGGCCGATGCCATCTCGACGGCCGCGTCGAACCATGCACGGGTCGTGTCGTGTGACTGTGGCGGCACCGAGGCCAACGTCGTCGTCGAGGTGGACCTCCCTGCGTTCGGCGCGCTCGGCGGCGTGGCCCGTGGGCGTGCGAGAGCCGAAGTCCGTCCTGAATGTGCGCTCGACCTCCCGATGTGTGCGTGACGCGCCAGGCGGACGAGTTCCTCCCTCGCTCCTGGAGATCAGCCGGTCGCGTCCCAGGAATTGAACGACGTGATCGTCTCCGGCAACGGTCGTGACGCCGGTTGGAAGCTCGTGCCGATCGTGTAGGCGACCGGCAACAACGCGACCTGGAGGAAGCCGTCGGGAATGCCCAACAGCTCCGCGGCCTCGTCGGCGTGCGGGAGGTGCAGGGTGGTCCACGCGCTCCCCAAGCCGCGCGAACGCAACGCGAGCATGAAGCTCCACGTCGCCGGCATGATCGATCCGAACAATCCGGCCACGCCGGTGAGCGTTCCCAGCGAAGCGGTCGACCCTTCGACGCACGGGATCACGTGCACGGGCACGCGTGCGAGCACCTCGTTGAGGTGCAGCGCAGAGCTGCGCACTCGCGTGCCTTGTGCGTTGCTGTCAGGCATGGCGTTGAGATACACGTCGGCGGTGAGCGCGTAGAGCTCTGCGAGTCGCGCGCGCTTGGCGGGATCGTCGACCACGATCCAGCGCCACCCTTGCGAGTTGCTCGCAGTGGGTGCTTGCATCGACAGTGCGATGCACTCGAGGATCACCTCGCGGGGAACGGGGCGATCGAGATCGAGCCGCTTGCGCACCGACCGAGTGGTCGAGAGCAGCGCGTCGGTGATCGAGGTGTCGAAGGGCGGGGCAAGGTCGGTCATCTCTCGAGTGTGCCAGTTCCCTCGAGGAGGACGGCTCGACACCAGCGATGGAGAGGGGTGTCGCTGGTGAACGGGCACCAGAACGCCGCGAGCCAGCGGCGCGTGGGCTCGTAGTGGTCGGCGAGGCCGGCGTTGCGCAGCCAGGCGAGCGCGACGTCGACGTCGCGGTCGATCACGATCGGTGTGATCTCCGGTGTCGCGAGGTAGACCGCCGCGGCGACCGGGTCGAGGTACGACGCGCCGCTCACGGCAGTGACGCCGACGTCGAGGACCGCCGTGACGCGCGTGCCGACCGCAAGCATGTTGCCGGCAAACGCGTCGAGGTGCACGAAGACCGGTTCGGTGCAGTCGTCCATGTCGGTCGCAAGTGCATCCGCGTCGACGCCGTGGAACGACGGTGGGGCGAGCTCGAGCCGTTGCGCGGCGCGCTGGCGCAGGTACCCGCGCCACGTGTCTGCGCGCACCGGGTCGTCCACGATGAGGTCGCCGAACCAACCGCGACGATCGAGGGGCAAGGCTGCGAGGCGCGCCGCGACGTGGAGGTGGTGTTCGACGAGTCGATCGCGCGCTGCCCCGTCGAGCCTGGGGAGTTGCTGCAGCAGCGTGTCGCCCACGTAGCGACGCTCCACCGTGTACCAACGATCTCCCACGTGCCCGACGTCGAGGACCCACGGAAGGTCGATCTCGGCGCCGGCGTCGGTCAACTCGGCGAGCAGCTCGCGGCGTCGTTCGACGTGCGAACGTTCGTGACCGTCGTGGAGCACGCGCACGATGCGGTCGCCGTCCAACGCGTAGACCCACGCCTCACCGCCGTGACCGAGACATGCCTCGGCATCGACGTCGAGCGCCGCCAACACGGCGAGCAGGCCGGGGTCGTCGGGCAGCCTCACGTTCGGCTTCAGCCGTCCTTCACCGTGACGTCGTACGTCTGCGACTTCGCCGGGGGCACGCTCGGCTCGAACGAGCGCGCGTAGTTCAAGGTCAGGGTGGTCTTGCCGACCGCCTGCGAACGGAACGTGATCCGCTGCGTGCCCTGGGCGCCCGGCTGCGAACCACCCTGGATCTGCTCGGTGGTCATCTGCTGCAGCGCGGGGTTGGTGACCGCCGTCCACGCATATCCGGTCGACGGGGTGGCGGGAAGCTCCACGATGAACTCGTGCTCGAGGGACACCGTGATCTTGGTGTCGTCCTCGGTGTACACCTTGGGCTTCGCGTCGTCGTTCGACGAGCGTGCGCCCGTGCTGGTCGTCGAAGCCGACTTCGAGTCGGAGTCAGCGCACGCGCCGAGCGCGAGCGACATGAGCGCAACGGTCAGCAGGGTGGCAACGATCGATCGGCGACGAAGCATGCGTGACTCTACGTCGACCCCCGTCAGGCGATCGCGCTTCGCAACACTCCGAGCAGCCGACGCGCCGCGTCTTTGTCGAGGTACTCGTTCCAGTTGCCGCACTTCGGTGACTGCACGCACGACGGGCAGCCGTCGTCGCACGGGCACTCACTCACGAGCTCGTGCGCGGCCGTGAGGTGGTCGACGAGCCGCGCGTACGCGAGCTCGGCGATGCCGGCGCCGCCCGGGTAGCCGTCGTACACGAAGATCGTGGGCTCACCGGTGTGCGGATGCAGTGCCATCGACACGCCGCCGACGTCCCAGCGATCGCAGATCGCGAACAAGGGGAGCAAACCGATGAGTGCGTGCTCCGCCGCGTGCACGGCGCCGATCACCTGGGCGGGTTCCACGCCGACGTCGACGAGTGCGTCGAGCGGCACCGTGTACCAACACGCGCGCGTGCTCAGCTCGCGTGGCGGGAAGTCGAGGGACACGGTGTCGATGATCTCGTTCGTCGACGACTTCCGTCGTTGATACGCGACGAGGTGGTTCGTGACCGTCACCGAACCGAGGTGCGCGAACCCGGCGCCGACGGGGAGTCGCTCGTCTTCCTCGACGATCGCAATGTCGGTGTCTTCACGCGGCTGCGTGTGTTCGTCGAGGTCGTCGGCCGGTTCGAGGATCGCGACCCGGCCTTCGACGTCGAGGGTGTCCACTCGGTACTGGCGGCCCTGATGCAGGTAGATCGCACCCGGGTGCGCAACTTGGAACACGCGCACGGAGTCGACGGTGCCGACGAGGCGACCCTCGGCGTCGACGAGCTGGTACTCGAGCGACGAGCCGCTCCGCAGCCCGACGCCGTGCGCGGGAGGATGACGCCCCACCCAGTACACACGGCCGTCGCGCATGCGGACGAGGTCGTCGACGACGAGCTCGCGCACCGCGTCGTCGAGGCAGTCGCCGAACCACTGCTCGTCGTCATGGGTGAGTGGCATCTCGTGCGCGGCGCACGCGATCTGCGCGCGGGCGACGAATGGGTTCGCGGGATTCACCACTGCCGCTTCGGCGGGACGCGCCAGCAGCTCACTCGGATGGCGCACGTACCACTGGTCGAGTTGATCGTCGCCCGCGACGAGCACGGCGGCCGCACGCCGAGCGCCGCGACCGG
>JBEVLJ010000188.1:0-4411 GCA_040509195.1 Acidimicrobiia bacterium | reverse complement strand
GGCTGGGCCGGTCGAGCGCGGCCACCGATAGCGTTGCGTGTCTGATGACGCCAGAATCCGCAGTCGAGCCTCAACCAGCAGCCGAGCCGGCGAGCGATCTCGAGTTCGGTGCGTTCACCGACCATGGTCCGTGGGTCCTCGACCCCGACGCGATCCCGTGGCAGTGGGAGATCGATCGCCTGCGGGGCGGCACGCGTCTCGAAGTGCCGCGACTGCTGAACCCGCCCGTGTCGATCCGTCCGGTGATCCGCACCGTGCGCACGGTCATCACGATCGGCACTGCGGTGCTCGGGTGGCTCGCGTTCGAGTGGCGTCGGCCGTCGTCGCGGCGAGGGATCGCCCGCAGGCTGCGCGGTGCCTTCGACTCACTCGGGTCGAGCTACGTGAAGCTCGGCCAGATCATCTCGGGCGGCGAAGGGCTCTTCCCCGACGAGCTCGTCACCGAGTTCAAGCTGTTGCGCGACCAGGTGGCGCCGGAGTCGTTCGCCGCGGTACGTGCGGTCGTGGAAATCGACCTCGGCGGACCACTCGAGTCGATCTTCGCCGAGTTCTCCGAAGCGCCGATCGCGGCGGCGTCGATCGCGCAGGTGCACGCGGCGCGGTTGCTCACCGGCGAGGAAGTGGTGGTGAAGGTGCAGCGCCCGCAAGTGGCGCAGCTCTTCCGTGACGACATCGCCGCGTTGTCGTGGCTCGCGCCGCGACTGGTGGGGCGCATCCCGGTCACCGCGTTGGCCAACCCGCCTGCGCTCGTCGAGCTGTTCGCGGAGACGGTGATCGAAGAGCTCGACTTCCGCCTCGAAGCGCAGAACATGCTCGACATCGCCAACGTGCTGGCGCGCACAGACCAGCGCGGGATCATCGTGCCGCGACCGCACCCCACGATGGTGACGCGACGCGTGCTGGTGATGGAACGGATGCGCGGGTTCGCGTTCGACGACGTCGAATCGATGCACGCCGCGGGGATCGACACGCACGCGCTCCTCCAGGCCGGGCTGATCGCGTCGCTCGAAGGCGCGTTGATCTACGGCGTGTTCCACGGCGATCTGCACGGCGGCAACCTCGTGGTGCAGCCCGACGGTCGCACGTGTCTGTTCGACTTCGGGATCACCGGCCGCCTCGACGAACCGCAGCGACTCGCGTTCCTCAAGCTGCTCGTGCTCGGCACCACCGGCGATCAACGCGGTCAGCTCGTCGCGTTGCGCGACCTTGGCGCGTTCCCGTCCGACGTGGATCTCGACGCGGTGATGATCGACCTCGATCTGGACGGCCCGGTGAAGGATCCCGGCGAGATGTCGGCGGATCAGCTCGTCGACGAGATGCGCGAGATCACGAAGAAGTTGCTCGGCTACGGCGCGCGCGCACCGAAGGAGCTCATGCTCTTCGTGCGCAACATGATGTTCCTCAACGGCGCGACGGCCGTGCTGGCCCCCGACCTCGACATGCTGCAACAGATGATGTCGATCTACCTCTACTTCGCGCAGACCCACGGCGACCAGATCATGCGCGAAGTCGGCGTCGACGCGAAGTACGCCGAGCCCGATCCCGACGCGGTGCGCGCTGCGTTCCTCGTCGACGCGAACACCGAGACGCTCACGTACCGCGAGATGCAGGAACGCCGCAACGACGTGCGCGCGAAGTTGGCGGCGCAGCGCAAGCAACGCCGTCGCTTCTCACGGCGGGGCAGCAAGTAGGGGTTCACGATGCCTGAGCTCCCGCAGATGCAGGCGTTGGCCGAACGGCTCACCGACGAGCTGCGCGGCGCCGAGCTGGTGGCGGCCGACCCGCTCGGGTTCTCCGGGTTGAAGACGGTGGTGCCGGGGCCCGACGCGTTGTTCGGGCAACGGCTGCAGGGCGTGGGCCGCAGAGCGAAGTACCTCGTGTTCGACTTCGGCGCCAATCAGCCCCGCATGCTCGTGCACCTGTCGCAAGCCGGGCGTCTCGACCTCGAACGTCCGCCGAAGGCCACGCGTGCGAAGGGCGCGGTGATGCGGCTGCGCTTCGTGGATGCCGACGGCGAATCGGTCGGCATGCTGGTCCGGGAGTACGGCCACGAACGCAAGGCCGCGTGGTGGGTGCTCGCGCCGGGCGACGACGGTCCACTCGTTCGTCTCGGCCCCGAGCCGGAGTCCGACGAATTCGCGGAGCTCGTGTTGCACGGCGCCGACGGTCGTCGCGTGCACACCATCCTGCGTGACCAGCGCACGGTGTCGGGTGTCGGTCGTGGCTACGCCGACGACGCGTTGTGGCGCGCGCAGCTGTCGCCGTACGCGTCGCTCAAGTCGCTCACCGACGAGCAACGCGCCGCCTTGCTCGACGCCGTGCGCGCGGTGCTCGCCAACGGGCTCGAGCTCGAGCGCACACGCACCGGCGGGCTGTCACAACCCAAGTTGGGCGAGCACTTCGAGGTGCACAACCGATACGGCACGCCGTGCCCGCGCTGCGGCGACACCATGCGACGCGTGAGTTACGAGAGCCACGAGGTCACCTACTGCCCGACCTGTCAGACCGCCGGCAAGGTCCTCGCCGACCGTCGGATGTCGCGCCTCGTCAGGTAGACGCCTCACTCGTTCGGCTTCCGAGCGCCGGGAACGGTCAGGCGGTCGGTGCGAGCGACTCGAGGACATCCCAGTCGGGGACGCCGTGGCCAGCACCACCCAGAGGTTGGATGCACACGTGGTCGGCGCCCGCGTCGTAGTGGTCCTGCACGCGACGACGGATCGCGTCGGCGTCGCCCCACGCGACGACCGCGTCGACGAAGCGCGGATCGAGCTGCTCGATCTCGTCCTCCGTGTAGCCGAGCCGCAGCCAGGTGTTGCGGTAGTTGGGCAGCCGCGCGTACCCGGCGATCGTGCCGGCCGCGCGCTCACGGCCGACGGCCGGATCGGTGGTGAGCGCGACCTTCTGCTCCACGCACAGCAACTTGTCGGGGCCGAGGATCTCGCGCGCCGCCGCGGTGTGCTCAGGAGTCGTGAAGTACGGGTGCGCGCCGTCGGCCTGGTCGCGTGCCGTCTCGAGCATCTTCGGGCCGAGCGCGGCGAGCAGACGCGGCGGCACGGCACCAGCCGGTCCGCGGTACTGCGACTCGTCCATCGCGCTCAGGTACTGCTGCATCTGCGTGCGCGGCTTCGAGTAGTCGAGCTTGCGCTGCCCTTCGACGATCAGCCGATGGCTCACGCCGAGCCCGAGCACGAAGCGGTCGTTGGTCTGCTCGCCGAGCGTGAGCCACGCCTGTTTCATCGTGGCGGGATGGCGATTGAAGATGCTGGCGATGCCCGTGGCGAACCTCAAGGTCGACGTCTGCGTCGCGAGGTAGGCGAGGTGCGCGAACGGATCGCGCCCGATGGAGTCGGGGATCCACAGCGCGGAGTACCCGAGCTGTTCGAGCCGGGCGGCGAACTCGCCGGCCTCGGCGGCCGCCATCCCGTCGGTGACGTACCAGACCCCGGTCGCGCGCAGCGCATCACGTTCCATGGCTGCACGCTATTGAGGTCGCGCGAAGAACGTGACGAGTCGCGGTGAACCGCTGTCAACAGGGCGACTCCTACGATGCGAGGCGATGTCGTTCGGACCGGCTGCGCTGCTCGCATCGATTCCCAGCCCGTCGAGCCCGAACCTCGGCCCGTTCCACATGTACGGGATCATGCTGGCCATCGGCGTGCTCGTCGCCGTCTGGGTCACGGAACGACGATGGCGCAACCGCGGCTACAAGCCGGGCGCGATGTACGACATCGTGTTCTGGGTGATCGTGTGGGGCGTCATCGGCGCTCGGCTCTACCACGTGATGACCGACTACCAACGTTTCGAAGACGATCCGTGGCGAGCGCTCCAGATCTGGCGCGGTGGCCTCTCGATCTGGGGCGCAGTCGGGCTCGGGTTCGTCGCGGTGATCGTGATCACGCGCCGTCACCACCTCGACACGATCGTCGCCATGGACTGCATGGCCGTCGGCATCGTGCTCGCGCAGGGCATCGGCCGTTGGGGCAACTACTTCAACCAGGAGCTGTTCGGCCGACCGACCACGCTCCCGTGGGGCCTCGAGATCGACCTCGCGCACCGACCGTTCGCGTACCAACAGTTCGCCACGTTCCATCCCACGTTCCTGTACGAGTCGATCGCGTGCTTCGCCATCGCGGGCCTCTTGCTCCTCGCGGAACGCACGCGTCGCATGCATCGTGGCCAGACCTTTGCGCTCTACGTGGTCCTCTACACGTTTTGCCGCTTCTTCTTCGAGAACATGCGCAGTGACGACGCGCACAAGATCGGGCCGTTGCGCGTGAACGCGTGGGTTTCGATCGTGCTCTTCTGCGCCGCCACCGCGTGGTTCGTGTGGCTCGGCCGTCACACCGAACTGCAACGCCGGCCCGGACACCCCGCGGACGAGGACGATGTGGCGGATGTCGTAGCCTGACCG
>JBEVLJ010000187.1:0-6454 GCA_040509195.1 Acidimicrobiia bacterium | reverse complement strand
TTCCTCGCGTCTCGGCGCTGGAGCGAAACGGTCGTGCTCTCGCTCTGCGAGTGCCATTCTCGCCGAGGCGGTGCTCCCAGCCGTGCACATTCATGGCATCGTGACTCAACTCAGCCGCGAGGCGGTCGATTCATGTGAGGTGGGCACGGTTGGAGTGGCGACGGAACCGATCACGATCGCACTTGCCGCGGACGAGGCGTACGCTCGCCAGCTGGCGGTGACGATCGCCGGCATCTCGCGCCACACCGCCGGCCGCCCCCATCGGATCTTCGTGCTCAACGACGGGTACGAGCCGGCACTGGCCCATCAGGTGGCCCGATCCGCTGGCGCCGACGTCGAACTGCGCTGGATCGACGCACACTCGGCTGATCTCGACGACGCGCTGCTTCCTGAGTACCTCCCTCCTGCGACGCTCTATCGCCTGCGCTTGGAGGAGCTGCTGCCCGCGACGGTCGAACGTGTCGTCTACATCGACACCGACGTCGTGGTGCGCGACTCGCTCGCACCGCTCTGGGATCGGGATCTCGACGGCGCGCACTTGGGCGCGGTGCGCGATCCGGTTCATCCGTGGGTTGCCTCGCGGGACTCGCTCGACTGGCGGCGGTTCGGGCTGGCGCCCGATCTCCCGTACTTCAACGCCGGGATGATGGTGGTCGCGCTCGACTCGTGGCGTGCCGACGGACTCGGCGCTCGGGCGCTCGGTCTCATGGGCACGCATCGGTTCCGCTACGGCGACCAGTGCGCGCTCAACATCGCGGTGGCCGGGAAGTGGATGCAACTCGATCCGCGCTGGAACCTGCAGAGCGGTCACGAGACGAAGGACTCGTTGGCGTGGGTCATCGAGCCGACGGCGGCCCTCGAAGATGCGCTGCGTGCACCCGCGGTGATCCACTACACGTCGCTCCACGACCGTCTGAAGCCGTGGCAACCGGGTTCCACGTGCCCGCACCGAGACCTCTGGTTCGAGGATCTCGACCGGACGGCGTGGGCAGGATGGCGTCCCCAACCCGACGTGGTCGGGGCGCGGAACGACGCGTTGCTCAGGTGATGTCGAGCATGCGTTGCAGCGCGACTCGTGCCCACTCCGACGTGTGGTCATCGACCTGGATCTGATTCACCACGTCGCCGGCCACGAGTGACTCGAGCACCCACGCGAGGTGTGGGCCGTCGATGCGGAACATGGTGGAGCACGGGCAGATCAGCGGGTCGAGCGACACGGCGGTCACGTCGTCGCGCATCGCGCCGAGGCGCTGCACCATGTGGATCTCGGTGCCGACGCCCAGCACCGAGCCCGGCTCGGCCTGCTGCACCCACTCGAGGATGCGTTCGGTCGAACCGACCTTGTCGGCGAGCTCCACCACGTCGTGTGCGCACTCCGGGTGTACGACCACTTCGCCTTCGGGGTGATCGAGACGGAACTGCTCCACGTGCTCCGGCCGGAAACGCTGGTGCACCGAGCAGTGACCCTTCCAGAGCAGGAAGGTCGATTCCTTGATCTCGCGCTCGTCGAGGCCACCCAGCTCGAAGCGCGGGTTCCACACGCGCATCGATGCCTCGCCGTAGCCCATGTCGTACGCGGTGTTGCGCCCGAGGTGCTGGTCGGGGAAGAACAGCACTTTGATCTCACCGGGCGCACCTTTGGCCAGCGCCCACTCGAGGATCGCCCGCGCGTTCGACGACGTGCACACCGCACCGCCGTGCTCGCCCACGAACGCCTTCAGTGCGGCCGAGGAGTTCATGTAGGTGATCGGCACCACCTTGTCGATGTCGGTGACGGCAGCCAGGCCGTCCCAACACTCCTCGACCTGGTCGAGGTCGGCCATGTCGGCCATCGAGCAGCCGGCGTTGAGATCGGGGAGGATCACTCGTTGGTGGTCGCCGGTGAGCACGTCGGCCGATTCGGCCATGAAGTGCACGCCGCAGAACACGATGTCGGTGGCCTGGTGGTTGTCTGCCGCGAAGCGAGCGAGCTTGAACGAGTCGCCCGTGGAGTCGGCCCACTTGAACACCTCGTCGCGCTGGTAGTGGTGACCGAGGATCAACACCCGTTCGCCGAGCTCGGCCTTGGCCGCGGCGATCCACTCGTCGAGCTGGTCGGGTGACGCGAGGGTGTAGCGGTCTGCCAGCGGTGCCTGGAGTCGAAGCATGTGCGTGTCCCCCGAGGGAGGAAGAGCTCCGTTGTCGGCCAGCGGGGACAGCCTGGTCGCCCACCGCGGGGTTGTTGGCCACGGAACCCGATATGTGACCGGCAGTACCAGGACCGGCCTTCGACGAGCATAACCGGCGCCACACCACCACTCATTCCACATGCGCCTCCCAATCTTCGCGATGCGACAGGCGCGAGAATGGGGGAGTGGAGAAGCCGAAGCCGTCGACGATTCCCGACACGCCCGGCTCCTACCAGTTCAAGGATGCGCACGGCCGCATCATCTACGTCGGGAAGGCCAAGAACCTCCGCAGCCGGGTGATGTCGCACTTCGGCACCGGCCTGATGGAACGCACTCGGCAGATGGTCGCGGCGGCCGACACCGTCGAGTGGATCGGCGTGCGCAACGAGGTCGAGGCGCTGTTCCTCGAGTTCAACCTCATCCAGAAGCACCGGCCGCGCTTCAACATCCGCTACAACGACGACAAGTCGTACCCCTACCTCGCCATCACGCTCGACGAGGAGTGGCCGCGCGCCATGGTGCTGCGCGGTGCGAAACGCAAGGGTGTGAAGTACTTCGGGCCGTTCGCGCACGCGTATGCGATCCGCGAAACGCTCGACCTGCTCCTGCGCACGTTCCCGATCCGCACGTGCACGCCGGGCAAGTTTGACCGCTACCACCGGCTCGGCCGTCCGTGTCTCTACGCGCACATCGAGAAGTGCTCGGCGCCGTGCGTCGCCGCGATCAGTCACGAGGACTACGACGACCTCGTCGATCAGCTCATCCGTTTCCTCGACGGCGACAACGCAGGTGTGGTCGACCAGCTCGACAAGCAGATGCACGAAGCGAGCGACGCGCTCGAGTTCGAACGCGCGGCGCGCCTGCGTGACCAGATCGTGTCGGTGCGTAAGGCGATCGAACGCCAAACGATCGTCGACGCGAAGGAAGAGGACTACGACGTCATCGCCATCGCCGACGATCCGCTGGAAGCGTCGGTGCAGGTGTTCCTGGTGCGCAAGGGACGCGTGATGGGTCGCAAGGGTCTCGTGGTCGACAAGGTGGAAGACCTCACGCGCCCGGAGCTCGTCGGTCGTCTGCTCGAGCGCCTCTACGGCGGCCTCGACCCGATGAACATCCCCCAACAGGTGCTCGTGCCCGAGGAGCCTGACGACGTCGCGCTGTACGAGGAGTTCCTCACCCGCGCGCGTGGCAGCAAGGTGCAGGTGCGGGTGCCGCAGCGCGGTCCGAAGCGCGAGCTGATGGCGACGGTCGATCAGAACGCGCGCGAGAGCTTCGTGCGTCACAAGCTCAAGCGCTCTGCCGACCACAACGCGCGTGCCCGTGCGCTGCTCGCGCTGCAAGAGGCACTCGGCCTCGCCGAGGCGCCGCTGCGCATCGAGTGCTTCGACATCTCGAACTTGCAGGGCACCGAGATCGTCGCGTCGATGGTGGTGATGGAAGATGGCTTGCCGAAGCGATCCGACTATCGACGTTTCAAGATGCGCGATCAGGTGGGCCAAGACGACTTCTCGTCGATGGAAGAAGCGCTGGGTCGCCGCTTCCGCGCGTATCTCACCGAACGCGAAGCCGGTGCGCGTGCGAGCAAGCGCTTCGCCTATCCACCCAACCTCTTGTTGATCGACGGCGGCAAGGGGCAGCTCGGTGTCGCCGTGCGTGTGCTCGAAGACCTCGGCCTCGAAGACATCGCGGTGGCCAGCCTCGCCAAGCGCTTCGAAGAGGTGTACCTCCCCGGGCAGTCGGAACCCGTGCGCATCCCGCGCGACTCCGAAGCGCTCTACCTCCTGCAGCAAGTGCGCGACGAAGCGCACCGGTTCGCGATCACGTACCACCGTCAGCTGCGTGACAAGCAGATGACGAAGTCGGTCCTCGACGACGTGCCTGGTCTCGGCCCCGTGCGTCGCAAGCGCCTCATCAAGGAATTCGGCTCGGTCAAGCGGCTGCGCGCGATGACCGAGGAAGAGCTGGTGGCGATTCCCTGGTTGCCTGAACAAGTCGCGAAGTCGGTGCACACGCATCTGCACGCACCTGTCGCCCCGGCGTCGACCGCTCGAGGAGCACGGCGATGAGCGAGAGCCTCGACATCACCGTGATCACCGGCATGTCGGGCGCGGGTCGCTCGTCGGCGGCCGACGTGCTCGAAGACCTCGGCTACTTCGTGATCGACAACCTCCCGCCGTCGCTCATCACCAAGGTGGCCGATCTCGCGCGCGGCAAAGAAGCCACGCAGCGGTTCGTCTTGGGTGTCGATGTGCGCCTCGGCGAGTTCATCCCCGAGCTCACCGCTGCGCTCGCCGAGCTCCGCGAACGCGGCGCGGCGACGCGCGTGTTGTTCTTCGACGCTGCCGACGACGTGTTGGTGCGCCGGTACGAAGCCACTCGTCGCAAGCATCCCGTTGCCGGCGACGAACGCGTGTCGGAGAGCATCGCCGCCGAGCGCGAGCTGCTCAACGAGCTCAAAGGGCGCGCCGACGTGGTCATCGACACCAGCGACCTCAACGTGCACGAGCTGCGCACGCGCCTGCTCGAGCTGTTCGACGCGGCCGACCGCTCCACGGGCACGCTGCAGACGAGCGTGGTGTCATTCGGCTACAAGCACGGGTTGCCCATCGACGTCGACCTCGTCCTCGACTGTCGCTTCCTTCCGAATCCGCACTGGGTCGATGAGCTCCGACCGCTGTCGGGCATGGACGCGCCGGTGCGTGACTACGTGCTCGGTCAGCCTGAAGCGCAGGAGTTCCTCGCCGAGCTCAAACGGTTGCTCACGTTGTTGTTGCCCGCGTACGTGCGTGAGGGCAAGGCGTATCTCTCGATCGGCGTCGGCTGCACCGGCGGGCGTCATCGCAGCGTCGTGATCGCGTCTGAGATCGCCGACATGTTGGCGCGCCTCGGGTTCGATTCGCGCGTCCACCATCGAGACGTCGACCGTGACTGAGCCCGCCGCGCCGACCCGCGAGCTCGACCAGTCGGGTCCGAACGTCGTCGCCCTCGGCGGTGGGCACGGTCTCGCGACGGCGCTGCGCGCCATCCGTCAATACGCCGGGTCGATCACCGCGGTCGTGAGCGTCGCCGACGACGGCGGTTCGTCGGGACGCCTTCGGCGCGACCTCGGGGTCGTCGCGCCCGGCGACCTGCGGCGGTGCCTGGTCGCGCTGGCCACCGACGGCGGTGTGTGGAGCGATGCGTTCGAGCACCGGTTCTCGGCCGGCGAGCTCGAAGGACACTCCCTCGGCAACCTCGTGCTCGTCGGCCTGGCCGAGACGCTCGGCGGCTTCGACGCCGCGCTCACGGAGGCGGGGCGGATGCTCGGCACGGTCGGACGGGTGCTGCCGGCCTGCGTCGAACCGGTGGAGCTCAAAGCCGAGGTCGAGGGCCGAGACGCCGAGGTGGCCGGTCAAGTCGCAGTGGCGAACAGCCGCAACATCCTCCGGGTCGAGCTGGTGCCCGCCGACGCCGCCGCACCGGCCGAGGCCGTCGCCGCGATCGCCGCGGCCGACCAGGTCGTGCTCGCGCCGGGCTCGCTGTACACGAGCATCGTGGCCGTCGTGTGCGTCCAGGCGCTGCGGGAAGCCCTGGCGAGCACCCCGGGCCGCGTGGTGCAGGTGGCGAACATTCGCTCCCAGGTGCCCGAGACGGCGGGGCTCGACGCCACCGACCACCTGGCCGCGGTGCTCGATCACGGCGCCCGGGTGGATACCTTTCTGTACGAAGGGGCGGGTGAGCTCGCAGCTGACGAGACGCAGATCAGAGCGTGGGGGGTCGAACCCGTGGCGGGCGCGATGGCCGCCACGAACGGACATTCCCACGATCCGGCGCGGCTCGCGGGCATGCTTCGGTCCTTGTTGGAACGAAGCTGAGCGATCTGAAGTTCGGGCGATCTGAGTTTTTCGTAGGTCTGATAAAGGAGTCACCATGGCGGTACGGGTCGGGATCAACGGTTTCGGGCGCATCGGTCGCTCGTTCACGCGGGCGCTGCTCGCTCGAGGCGCCGACGCCGGCGTCGAGCTCGTCGCGGTCAACGACCCGATGGGCGAGAGCGAGACGATGGCGTTCCTGCTCAAGCACGACTCCGTGGGTGGCGTGCTCGCCAACCGAGTCGAGGCACACGACCACGGCATCACCATCGACGGTCGCGACATCACCAAGCTCGAAGTGATGGACCCCAACGAGATTCCGTGGGCCGACCACGACGTCGACGTGGTGATCGAGAGCACCGGCATCTTCACCGCACGCGAGAAGGCGGCCGCGCACCTCGGTGGCAGCGTGAAGCGCGTGGTGATCTCCGCGCC
>JBEVLJ010000186.1:0-3073 GCA_040509195.1 Acidimicrobiia bacterium | reverse complement strand
CACATCGCGATGAACAAAGCGCCGGACACCAAGAGGCCCGGCGGACCGACCCGAGCGCGGCTACTTCGCATCGCTGCTCTTCGCAACCGCGAACGGAGCGACGCTCGCCGCGGGGAGATAGGTCGTGAACGGCGGGTTCCCGTCCTGCGCCTCGGGGTTCTGACGGCCCGGGACGCAGTCGAGGTTCAACGCGACGGTGCCGACGGTCGCGTGGATGAACACGCTGCCGCTCGCGGCGACGGCCTCGCCCGCCCGGCCTGCGCCGGGCACCGACCCGATGGTGTCCGGTGCCGCCTGACTGAACGCGATCTTGCCGCCGCTGGCCGTCCACGCGGTGTCGGGAAACTTCACCGCGGCCTTGATCGGCGTCGCACTCGGCTTGCCGTCGCGCACGGTGATCGTCGTCGACGCGGTTGTGGTCGCGCGCACGACCTGGACGGCCTCGCGCGTGTTCGTCGCTGCGATCGCCACGGTGACCTCGACCGGCAGCTCGTTGAGTCCCTCCTTGAGGAAGCCGACGCCGAAGCCCGCCGCCACCAGCGCGTCGGGCAGTGCGGCCCGCGCCGACGTACGGGTCAGCGTGACGGTCTTCCCCGCGGCTGCCGTGCCCTTCGGGGTTCCGGCCAGCGTGACCGGGGTGTTTCGGTAGTTGGCGTCGAGGCTCCACTTGCAAGCATTCGGATTCCGCGTCGCGGCCTCACCGGGGCCGGCACCGCCGACGACGACGGCAGCGACAGCCACGACCACGGTCACCGCAGCGGTCAGCGCGGCTCGGACACCCTGGAGTTGCACGATGCGGTCCTCTGATCCTTCATGAGTCGTCGCGGATGGGGACGGCGGCTCCGTGGTTACGACCGGTCTGTCCGGTTGCACCTCGGAGGACGACACCTGACGTGGCAGCGCTACCACGACAGGTGCCGTGTACCGCCGTCCCCGCCGGCACCGTAAAGGTGTCGGGCGGGTTTGTCAAGTGAACCTAACCAAAGTATGGTCGCCTTTACAAAGACCCGCACCGCGGGCCAGCCACCTACACGGAGTCTCGGGACCGTTGCCGCAACCACCGCCCACGCTGCTCGCCGCGCGCGCCCTCACGGTCGGCCACGCCCACCGACCGGTGGTGTCACACGTCGAGCTCGACGTTGCGCCTGGCAGCTGCACGGTCATCGTCGGTCCCAATGGGTGCGGCAAGTCGACCCTGCTCCGCACGCTCGCCGGCGTCACGCCGCGGCTCGCCGGGACCATCCTCCTCGACGGTCAGGAGCTCGCGAGCTTCTCGCCGCGGGCCCGGGCGCGCCTGGTGTCGTTCCTTCCCCAAGCGCCGCTCACGCCGCCCGGCACGACCGTGCGCATGCTGGTCGAGCACGGCCGTCACCCCCACCGCGGCGTGCTCAGCACCCTCACGACCAGCGACCGCGAAGCAGTCGGCTGGGCGATCGACGTCGCCGCGATCGGCCCCCTGCTCGATCGACCGGTCGACCAGCTCTCCGGCGGTGAGCGTCAACGAGCGTGGATCGCGCTCACGCTCGCGCAGCGAACCCGTGTGGTGCTGCTCGACGAACCGACGACGTTCCTCGACGTGCGCCATCAGCTCGAGATGTTGGCGCTGCTCCGCTCCCTCGCCGACGACCACTCGCTCGCGCTGGTGGTCGTGTTGCACGACCTCGACCACGCCGCGGCCATCGCCGATCAACTCGTCGTCGTCGCGGGTGGCCGGGTGCGCGCCACGGGTGCACCGCGCGAGGTGCTCACCCCGCAGTGCATCCTCGACGCGTTCGACGTGGAAGCCGAGGTGACCGAAGACAGCAGCGGCGCGGTCGTGACCCGTTTGCGGCTGCCGACGCCCTCGAGCGTGGTCGACCTCAACCGTTGGTCGTCCGGACAATGAGTCACCACCCGAGGCGATCGGCGATCACCCACGTGCGCGCGGCGATGCTCGTGCTCGTCATCGCGGCGCTTGCGGTGACGGCGACGGCCACGGAAGCGCCTGCCGCGTCGCGCTCGATCACGATCACCGACTCCACGGGCCACACCGAGCGGCTCGACCGGCCCGCAACGCGCGTGGTCGCGCTCGAGTGGGTCCACGCCGAGGACCTCGCCACCCTCGGGGTGGAACCCGTCGGCGTCGCCGACAAGGGCGGCTACGCGTTCTGGGTTGCGCAGCCCACACTCTCGAAGCGCACCGTCGACGTCGGCACTCGCCAACAGCCGAGCCTCGAGCGCATCGCCGCGCTGCGCCCCGACCTGATCGTCGGTGTCGAGCACCGGCTCGAAGGCTCGCGCCGCCAGCTCGACCGCATCGCACCCACGCTGTTGTTCAACCCGTATCCGCGCTCGGGCGACCGCCTCGACGAGATGCGCACGACGTTCTCAGCCATCGCCAAGGCAACCGGACGCGAGGCGCGGGCCGCGAGCGTGCTCGCGGAGCTCGACGCGAAATTCACCGCGGCGACCACCACGCTCGCCACCGCCGGCCTCGCGGCCGCGCCGGTCGCGCTCGCGCAGGCGGGAACCTCGGAGGGTCAGGTCGGGGCACGCATGTTCACGAGCAACTCGATGGCCGTCGAGATCCTCACCGCCATCGGCCTCCGCAACGGCTGGCCGGGACCGAACGAGACGTACGGCTTCAACCTCGCCGACCTCGAGTCGTTCACGCTCATGGCCGCAGACGTGAGCTTCGTGTACGTGCCGCAGTCGGCCAAGGACGACATCGTGCGCGGGCAGTTCGCGGGCAATCCCGTGTGGGACGGGCTCGGTTTCGTGCGCGCCGGGCACGTGAGCCGGCTCCCACCCGACACCTGGCTCTATGGCGGCCCGCGGTCCGCTGAGGTCTTCGTCGATCGTCTGCTCGAGCGACTCGTGCAATGACGCGCACGCACGCCCGGGTCCCGATCGCTGCGTTGCTCGGGGCCACCACGCTCCTCCTCGTGGCCGTGACCGTCGTGCACCTCGCGCAGGGTCGCGCCGGGGTCGGTATCACCGACCTCCTCCACTACGTCACCGGCGACGCCTCGGCGAACGTGTCGGCCGTCGTCGAGGGCACGCGGCTGCCGCGGCTGGTCGCGGGGCTCGTGAG
>JBEVLJ010000185.1:0-3957 GCA_040509195.1 Acidimicrobiia bacterium | reverse complement strand
GTGCGAAGAGGTCGGTCAGTTCAGCGACGTACTGGACGCGCGTCTTCTGATTTCCGTACCGGCGAGAGAAGTCAGCGATCAGAAACGAGGCTGCACCGCGGCCGTCCCGGAGTGGGACGACCACGGCGGCCTGCGTTAACTCGCCTGTATCTTGATCTCGATGTCGACACCGGCGGGCAGCTCGAGACGCTGGAGCGACTCGACCGTCTTGCTGGTGGGCTCGACGATGTCGACGAGGCGCTTGTGGATCCGCATCTCGAAGTGCTCGCGCGAGTCCTTGTCGACGTGCGGCGAACGCACGACGCAGAACCGACGGATCTCAGTGGGCAGCGGCACCGGGCCCCGCACCTTGGCCTGCGTACGAACGACCGTCTCGACGATCTTCTTCGTCGACTGGTCGATGATCTCGTGGTCGTAGGCCTTGAGACGGATGCGGATCTTCTGACCCTTGGCGTCTGCCATCAGGGTTACTTGATCACCGAGGTGACGACGCCGGAACCCACCGTGCGACCACCCTCACGGATGGCGAACCGGAGTCCGTCGTCCATGGCGATGGGCTTCTGCAGCTCGACCGTCATCACCGTGTTGTCGCCGGGCATGACCATCTCGACACCCTCTTCGAGGACGATCGAGCCCGTGACGTCGGTGGTGCGGAAGTAGAACTGCGGGTGGTAGTTGGCGAAGAACGGCGTGTGACGGCCGCCTTCTTCCTTCGTCAGCACGTACACCTGGGCGGTGAAGTTGGTGTGCGGCGTGATCGAGCCCGGCTTGGCCAGCACCTGGCCACGCTCGACCTCTTCCTTCTTCGTGCCGCGGAGCAGGGCGCCGATGTTGTCGCCGGCGCGACCCTCGTCGAGCAGCTTGCGGAACATCTCGACGCCAGTGCAGGTGGTCTTGGTCGTGGCCTTGAGGCCGACGATCTCGATCTCCTCACCCGTCTTCACGATGCCGCGCTCGACACGCCCGGTGACGACGGTGCCGCGACCGGTGATCGAGAACACGTCCTCGATCGGCATCAGGAACGGAAGGTCGACCGCACGCTCGGGCTCGACGATGTGGTTGTCGACGGCCTCCATGAGCTCGAGGATCTTCGGCGCCCACTCGGCGTCGCCCTCGAGTGCCTTCAGCGCGGACACGCGCACGATCGGCGTGTCGTCGCCCGGGAAGTCGTACTCGTTGAGGAGCTCACGAACCTCGAGCTCGACGAGCTCGAGGATCTCCTCGTCGTCGACCATGTCGGCCTTGTTCAGCGCGACGACGATCGACGGCACACCGACCTGGCGGGCGAGCAGCACGTGCTCACGCGTCTGCGGCATCGGACCGTCGGTGGCGGCGACCACGAGGATCGCACCGTCCATCTGCGCCGCGCCGGTGATCATGTTCTTGATGTAGTCGGCGTGGCCAGGGCAGTCGACGTGCGCGTAGTGACGGTTCTGCGTCTCGTACTCGACGTGCGTGATGGCAATCGTGATGCCGCGCGCCTTCTCTTCCGGTGCCTTGTCGATCTCGTCGAACGCCGAGAAGCTGTTGTGCTCGGGGTCCTGGTCGTGAAGCACCTTCGTGATGGCAGCCGTCAGCGTGGTCTTGCCGTGGTCGATGTGACCAATGGTGCCGATGTTGAGGTGCGGCTTGTTCCGCTCGAACTTCGCCTTGGCCATGACTGTGCGCGCTCCTGTTTCGTGTTACTCGTGCTTGGATCTGGAAGGAATGCGGTACACGACTACTCGCCGCGAACTCGCTTGATGATCTCTTCGGCGATCGACTCCGGCACTTGCTGATAGGAGTCGAATTGCATCGTGTACGTCGCGCGACCTTGGGTGCGCGAACGGAGGTCGGTAGCGTAGCCGAACATCTCTGCCAGCGGCACTTGGGCTCGAACCACGTGCGACGTGCCACGTTGCTCCATGCCCTCTACGCGCCCGCGGCGTGATGAGAGGTCGCCGATCACGTCACCCATGTAGTCCTCGGGGGTGACGACCTCGACGTTCTCGATCGGCTCGAGCAGCACGGGCTTGGCCGCCCGGGCGGCCTTCTTGAACGCCATGGAACCGGCGATCTTGAACGCCATCTCGCTGGAGTCGACGTCGTGGTACGAACCGAAGGTGAGGGTGACCCGCATGTCGACCATCGGGTACCCGGCGAGCACGCCCGACTCCATCGCCTGCTGGATGCCGGCGTTGACCGACGGGATGTACTCGCGCGGGATCACACCACCGCTGATCTTGTCGACGAATTCGTAGCCGCCGCCGGGGCCGGTGGGCTCGAGCGTGATGACCACGTGGCCGTACTGGCCCTTTCCACCGGTCTGACGGACGTACTTCTCCTCGATCTTCTCGACCGTGTTCACGATCGTCTCGCGGTACGCGACCTGCGGCTTGCCGACGTTGGCGGCCACCGCGAACTCGCGCATCATGCGGTCGACGAGCACGTCGAGGTGCAGCTCGCCCATGCCGGCGATGATCGTCTGCCCCGTCTCTTCGTCGGTGTGCACCTGGAAGGTGGGGTCTTCGTCGGACAGCGAGCTGAGCGCCTTGCCGAGCTTGTCTTGGTCGACCTTCGTCTTCGGCTCGATCGCCACCGAGATCACGGGCTCGGGGAACACCATCGTCTCGAGCACGATCGGGTCGGAGCGGTCGCACAGCGTGTCACCGGTGGTCGTGCTCTTGAAGCCGAGCCCGGCCACGATGTCGCCCGAATACGCAATCTCGATGTCTTCGCGGTTGTTCGCGTGCATGCGCAGCAGGCGACCGACGCGCTCCTTCTTGTCCTTGGTGGAGTTGAAGATCTCCGAGCCCTTCTCGACCGTTCCGGAGTACACACGGAAGTAGGTGAGCTTGCCGTAGGGGTCGGCGACGATCTTGAACGCCAGGGCGGAGAACGGCGCCTTGTCGTCGGCGTCGCGCTCGAGGTCGCCCTCGCCCTTCATGTCGACACCCTGCGTCGGCGGGATGTCGATCGGCGACGGAAGGAAGTCGACGACCGCGTCGAGCATGGGCTGCACGCCCTTGTTCTTGAACGCGGAGCCGCACAGCACCGGTACGAACTCGCCGGCGATCGTGCCTGCGCGGATGGCGCGCTTGATCTCGTCGGCGGAGAGCGTCTCGTCGCCGAGGTACTTCTCCATCACGTCGTCGTCCGCCGCCGCGACCACTTCGATGAGCTCGGCGTGCGCGGCCTGCGCCGCGTCGGCCAGCTCGGCGGGGATGTCCACCACTTCGAACTTGGCGCCTTCGGTGTCGTCGTCGGCCGGCCACACCTTGGCGTTCATGGCGACGAGGTCGACGATGCCTCGCAGCTCGCTCTCGGATCCGATCGGCAGCTGGATCACCGCCACCGTCGCATCGAGGCGGTCCTTGATCATGTCGACACAGCGCTCGAAGTTGGCGCCGACGCGGTCCATCTTGTTGATGAAGCACATGCGCGGCACGTTGTACTTGTTCGCTTGGCGCCACACCGTCTCGGTCTGCGGCTCCACACCCGCCACCGCGTCGAACACCGCGACCGCGCCGTCGAGCACGCGCAGCGAACGCTCGACCTCCACCGTGAAGTCGACGTGACCGGGCGTGTCGATGATGTTGATCTGGCAGTCGGCCCAGTTCGCCGTGGTGGCCGCGGACGTGATCGTGATGCCACGTTCCTGCTCCTGGACCATGTGGTCCATGACCGCCGCGCCTTCGTGCACCTCACCGATCTTGTAGGTGCGGCCCGTGTAATACAGGATGCGCTCCGTCGTCGTGGTCTTGCCCGCGTCGATGTGCGCCATGATCCCGATGTTGCGGACCTTGTCCAGCGAAAATTCCCGTGCCATCTGCTTCTTCTCTCTACTTCTTGTTCACGAGCGAAGCGCCGGGGTGACCCGCAACTTCGCCAACCGTTCTGTCGATCTTCTCCTGAACGCCACCCAAGCCCACTGCGTTCCGACAACACACCCCGGCCGACCGAACAGCCGCCGCAGGG
>JBEVLJ010000184.1:0-8141 GCA_040509195.1 Acidimicrobiia bacterium | reverse complement strand
GGTGCCGTGGTGTGCGGCTCGGTCACCGAGACGAAGCGGGGCGTCGACTTCGCAGTCACCGACGGCAAGACGACCGCCACGGTGCACCACGTCGGAGATCCGCCGGACCTGTTCAAGGAAGACGCGCCGGTCGTGGTCGAAGGCAACTGGGCGAGCCCGAGCGCGAACGCCCCGTTCGACTCCGACCGCATCTTGATCAAGCACGGTGCCGACTACGAGCCGCCGAAGGTGAACACGAAGAAGGCTTGCGGCTCTTGACGAGGCCGGTGTGAGCTCGCGCGCGACGGGCGACACCCGATGAAGGCAGCCTTCGGGTATGCCGCACTCGCGATGGCCGCGGGCGCGTGCATCGTTGGCATCAGTGCGCTCGTGGCTGGTCTCCGCATGCACGACCCGGTGCTGTTGCGCATCGGGCGCCGCTGCGTGTTCGTGGTGTTGCTCGCCGCAGTGATCGGCGCAGCGATGATGGAGTGGGCGTTGATCTCCCACGACTTCTCGATCAAGTACGTCGCCGAGAACAACGCGCGTGGCACTCCGTTGCTGTTCACGATCACCGGGTTGTGGGCGTCGCTCGAGGGATCGATCCTGTTGTGGGGTGTGATCCTCGGCGGCTACCTGTCGTACGTCGCGCACAAGTTCCGCCGTCGTGCCGCCGACCCGCTCGTCGCAGTCGCGTTGATCACCGGCCTCGTCGTCGCGCTGTTCTTCTTCCTGTTGATGCTCGGGCCGGCCAACCCGTTCGCGACGTTGTCGAGTGTTCCGGTCGACGGCCGCGGGCCGAACCCGCTGCTGCAGAACCACATCCTGATGGCGTTCCACCCGCCGATCCTCTACCTCGGCTACGTCGGGTTCACGGTGCCCTTCATGTTCGCGATCGCGACGCTCGTCACCGGACGCTTCGGCGAGGGATGGCTCACCGACACACGGCGCGCCACGCTCGTCGCGTGGGGGTTCCTCACGCTCGGCATCATCCTCGGCGCGTGGTGGAGCTACGAGGTGCTCGGATGGGGCGGGTTCTGGGCGTGGGACCCGGTCGAGAACGCGTCGTTGCTGCCGTGGCTCACCGCGACTGCGTTCATCCACTCGGTGATCGTGCAGGAACGACGCGGGATGCTGCGCGTGTGGAACCTGTCGCTCGTGATCGCGACCTTCTGCCTCACCATTCTCGGCACGTTCCTCACCCGGTCGGGTGTGCTCGATTCGGTGCACGCGTTCTCCGACTCGGGCATCGGGCCGTGGCTGCTCACGTTCCTCGGCATCGTCGCCGCGACGGGCATCGGGTTGCTCGCGTGGCGCGGTGACGCCTTGCGCTCACCCGGGCGCATCGACTCCGCGGTGTCGCGTGAGTCGGCGTTCCTCGCCAACAACGTGTTGTTCGCCGGACTCGCGTTCGTGGTGCTGCTCGGCACCGTGTTCCCGCTCATCGTCGAAGCGATGCGCGGCTCTCGCCTGTCGGTGGGGGAGCCCTACTTCGATCGCATGACCACGCCGATCGGCATCGCGCTGCTGTTCCTCATGGCGGTGGCGCCGGCGTTGCCGTGGCGCGCCACGAGCGGCGAAGTGTTGCGCAGTCGGTTGCTCGTCCCCGCGTGGATCGGTGGGATCACGATGCTCGCTGCGGTGGTGCTCGGCGCGCGCGACGTGTGGGAGGTGCTCGCCTACGGGTTGGGCGCGTTCGCGACCGCGGGCATCGTGCGCCAGTTCGTGCTCGGCGTGCAGGGGCGACGTCGCGCGCTCGGAGAGTCGGGTCCGCGCGCGCTCGGGCGCGCCACACGGTCGAACCCGCGCTTGTACGGCGGCCTCGTCGTGCATCTCGGCGTCGTGATCATCGCGGTGGCGCTCGCAGCTTCGTCGGCGTACGCGACGAGCACCGAAGTGCGATTGAAGCGTGGTGAACAGGCCACCGTGCAGGGCTACACGCTCACGTATCTCGGTTCGCACACCGACCGAACGGCGCAGAAGACCACCGTCAAATCGCGCATTCGCGTCGAACGCGGCGACCGCGATCTCGGCGTGTACGCGCCCGCGATCTCGATCTACCCGAACTCCACCGAGGGGATCGGCACGCCGTCGGTGCGCACCGGCGTCAAGGAAGATCTGTACCTCACGCTGGTGTCGTCGCCGAAGACGGGTGGGCGCATCACGCTCACGGTGCGCACCAACCCGCTGATCCTCTGGTTGTGGATCGGCGGAGGAGTCATGGCGCTCGGTACGATCCTGGCCCTTGCGCCGCGCTTGCGTCGGCGCGTGCGGCCCGAAGTCGCGCCCGGCGCGACACCATCAGGTGAGGCGGCCGGCGACGCAACGGGTGAGCCCGCGGAGGTGTCGGCGTGAACCACCCAGCGCGGTGGATCGCGGGTTCGGTGGCGGCCGTTGTGGTGGTGTTGGGGGTCATCCTGGCGGTCAACGTCGGCAACGACCCACAAGCTGACCAGTTGCGGTCGCGTCTGCTGGACAAGCCCGCACCGGCGTTCGAGCTGAAGGCGCTCGACGGCACTCCGGTCTCGTCGGCGTCCCTCGCCGGCAAGACGGTGATCGTGAACTTCTGGAACACGTGGTGTGTGCCGTGCCGAAACGAGCTGCCGGCGCTGCAGAAGTTCTGGAAGGCGCACCAGTCCGACGGCGACGTCGCGATGATCGGCATCGTTCGGGACGACAGTGCGAGTGACGTCAAGAAGTACGTGCGCCAGCACGGGATCGACTGGACCATCGCCTTCGATCCCGGTTCCAAGGCCGCGCTCGACTTTGCCACCACCGCGCAACCGGAGACCTTTGCGATCTCCCCGTCGGGGCGCATCGTCGGCTACCAGTTGAGTGAGATGAACGTCGCCGGGTTGGAGGCGTTGACGCAGACCGCCCGGAACGTCGGATGACGCTGCGATCGTGGGCGTGGATCGCGCTCGCGGTGCTCGTGATCGGCGTGCTCGCGGTGGTGGCGTGGCCGGGCGGCGATCCGTCGGCGGCGGACCGCGCGCACGCAATCGCCAGTGAGCTGAAGTGCATGGAGTGCCAAGGGCTCTCGGTGGCCGACAGCAGCGCGCCCACGTCGAAGGCGATCCGGGCCGACATCAAGCGCCGGATCGCGGCAGGGGAGAGCGACGACGCGATCCGTCAGGTGTACGTCGACACGTACGGTTCGGTGATCCTCCTGCAGCCGCAGAGCTCGGGCATCAGCCTCATCGTGTGGGTGCTGCCCGTTGTGGTCTTGGTGGGCGGCACGGCGGGCGTGTTCTTCACCCTGCGGCGCAACCGGCGCGAGCCGCGGCTGCATGCCACCGAGGCCGACGAACTGCTGGTCGAACGCGAGCGCGAACACGATCACGATCACGATCACGATCAGGACGCAACGCAGTGAGCACTCCCGAGGAGTTGCACTCGGAGCGCGACTTCCTCATGAAGTCGCTCGATGATCTCGAGCTCGAGCACGAGAGCGGCGGGATCGACGACGAGTCGTACCAAGCGCTCCACGACGACTACACCGCGCGCGCGGCGGCGACCATCCGAGCGTTGCGTGACGGCGTCGACGCGCGACCAGCACCGCCTGCCGTTCCCCCGACCAAGCGGCGCGCCGCAGTGATCGCCGGGATCCTCGTGTTCGCGGTGATCGTCGGTCTCGCGTTGGCGGGCACGCTCGGGGTGCGGCTTCCGGGGCAGACGTCGTCGGGCAATGCTCCGTCGAGCGACGCCGCCGCGTCGGCGAAGGTGGGACGTGCGATCACGAGCTTGCAGCAACAGGTGAACGCATCACCCGACGACTACGACCTGCGGCTCCAACTCGCGGAGGCCTACGCGAGCAACAACGACCTCCCGACTGCGATCAAGCAGTGGGACGCGGCGATCACGATCGACCCCAACCGTCCCGAAGCGCACGCGCAGATCGGGCGCGCGCTCTACCTCGTGTCGGAGCAGATGGCCGACAAGACCGCGCAGGCGAAGGTCGTGGCCCAAGCGCGCGCCGCGTTGGACAAGGCGATCGCCGTCGGACCCACCTATCTCGACGCGTTCTTCTTCCGGGGCATCGTGCTCGGTGGGCTGCAGGACTATGCGAACGCGCAAGCCGACCTGCAGACCTACCTCGCCGGTTCGCCCAACGGTCAGTACAACGACCTCGCGCGCAGCGCGCTGGCGCAGGTCACTGCGGCGCTCGCGAAGGGTTCGACTACCGTGCCGACGACGACCCCCTGACTGGAGTTCTGCCATGCCTGAGGCCCCCGAGTTCGAGATCGACATCGCCAAGAAGTACCGCGCGACCATCACCACCGGCCGCGGCACGATCGTGGCAGAGCTCGACCCTGCACTCGCGCCCACCACGGTGAACAACTTCGTGGCGCTGGCACGTCAGGGTTACTACGACGGCCTCACCTTTCACCGCGTCGTCCCCGACTTCGTGATCCAGGGCGGGTGCCCCGACGGCACCGGCGCGGGTGGCCCGGGTTACCGGTTCCGCGACGAGCCGGTGCAGGGCGAGTACACGCTCGGCGCGGTCGCCATGGCCAATGCCGGTCCGCACACGAACGGATCACAGTTCTTCATCACCATCGCCGATTGCACGCGCAAGCTCGACAAGGCGTACAACCTGTTCGGTCACGTCACGAGCGGCATGGACGTCGCGCTCGACACGCAGGTCGGCGACGTGATGCAGTCGGTCGTGATCGAGGAGCACGAGTAGTCGCGCCGATGGCCGACGTCGGCATCTTCGGGCCGGACAGCGTCGTCTGGCGCATCCACGCCGACCCGGTGATGTTGGTCGGTGGAATGCGCGCGTTGCTGGTGCAAGGTCTCGAACCGCGTGCCATGGCCGCGGTCGACCAGCACAGTCGCTTCCGAGAGGACCCGTGGGGGCGGCTCGCGCGCACCACGTCGTTCGTGCTCGACACCACCTACGGCGACACCGCGGCGGCCGAGGCGGCGGCGGCGAAGGTGGTTGCGGTGCACGAGCGCATCCACGGCGTCGACCCGGTCACCGGTCGCGAATACTCAGCACGCGACGCCGATCTGCTGCTCTGGATCCATGCCGTCGAGGTCGAGTCCTTCCTGCTGGCCTACCGCAGCTTCGCGGGTCCGCTGTCGCGTGATGACGGCGACCGCTACGTGCGCGAGATGGCGCGAGTCGCCGAGATGGTCGAGCTGCCGAGCGCCATGGCGCCACGCAGTGAGGGCGACATCCGCGACTACCTGCGATCCGTGCGCGGTCTGCGCGCCACGCCCGCCGCTCGAGACGGCTTGCGCGTCATCCTGTTCCCGCCGATGCGGCTCGCGTTCCGACCCTTGTGGGCGATCCCCACCACGGCGGCCGTCGCGATCCTGCCGTCGTACGCGCGCCGGATGTACCGCCTTCCTTGGCTTCCCGGTGCGGCGATCCCTGTGCGCGCGAGCGTGTTCGCACTCAGCCGGGCGTTGAACCTCGTCCGACCGTCACCGCCGCCGATCCGAGCGGCGTGGGAGCGCGTGTCGATAGCATCCGGATCTCATGAAGGTGACGGCGAGGGCTGACTACGCGGTGCGAGCAGTGGCGGAGCTCGGCGCGGTCGATGGCGCGCTCGTGAAGGCCGACCGCCTGGCCGAGGCGCAGGGCATCCCGCGCCACTTCCTCGACAACATCCTCAACGACTTGCGTCGAGCCGGGATCGTGGCCACGCAACGCGGCGCCGACGGCGGGTCGCGCCTCGCCCGTCCGGCCGACGAGATCACCCTCGCGGAGGTGATGCGAGCCATGGAAGGCCCACTCGCCGCCGTGCGCGATGTCCGACCGGAGCAGCTCGCCTACGACGGCGCGGCCGCCGCGCTCCCCGACGTGTGGATCGCGGTGCGGGCCGCGCTGCGCGGTGTGTTGGAACGGGTCACGGTGGCCGATGTGGTCGCGGGCAAGTTGCCCAAATCGGTTGCCAAGCTCGTCGACGACCCCGAGGCGTGGAACCCTCACTGAGTAGCCTGCGAACCACCTGCACAGGTTTGTCAGTGAGGAGTCGTCATGGCCGCCAGCGGTGGTGCAAGCAATGGGGGCGCGAGCGTCGGGCCCACGACGCCGGTCGAGCTCGTCGAAGCGGCGTACGCCAAGTACCCCAAGGCCCTGGGCGACGCCCGCCGCCGACTCGGGCGTCCGCTCACCTTCGCCGAGAAGGTCATGTTCGCCCACGCCGACGACTCGGCGACCATCGGGCTCGAGCGTGGGATCGACTACGCCGACTATCGACCGGACCGCGTCGCGATGCAGGACGCGACCGCGCAGATGGCGCTGCTGCAGTTCATGACTGCCGGCCTGCCGCAGGTGCAAGTGCCGAGCACCGTGCATTGCGACCACCTCATCCAGGCGCGCACCGGTGCCGACATCGACCTCAAGCACGCGATCGACATCAACTCCGAGGTGTACGAGTTCCTGCGCACGGTGTCGGCGAAGTACGGCATCGGCTTCTGGAAGCCGGGCTCGGGCATCATCCACCAGGTCGTGCTCGAGCAGTACGCGTTCCCTGGCGGGATGATGCTCGGCACCGACAGCCACACGCCGAACGCGGGTGGGCTCGGCATGGTCGCGATCGGTGTCGGTGGCGCGGACGCAGTCGACGTCATGGCGGGGTGGCCGTTCAACACGCGCGTGCCGAAGGTGATCGGCGTGCGGCTCACCGGTCGCCTGTCGGGCTGGGCCGCCGCGAAAGACGTGATCCTCAAGGTCGCGGGGATCCTCACGGTGAAGGGCGGCACGGGCGCGATCGTCGAGTACTTCGGCCCGGGCACCGAGTCGATCTCCGCCACGGGCAAGGCCACGATCTGCAACATGGGTGCCGAGATCGGCGCGACGTGTTCGCTGTTCCCGTACGACGCGCACACCGCCGCGTACCTCAAGGCCACGGGGCGCGAGGCGCTGGCCGACCTGGCCGACGCACACGCTGAGCATCTGCGCGTCGACCCCGAGGTGCTGGCCGAGCCGGAGCGCTTCTACGACCGCGTGATCGACATCAACCTCGACGAGCTCGAGCCGCACCTCGTCGGTCCGCACACCCCCGACCTCGATCGGCCGATCTCCGACGTCGGGCGCGCGGCACGGGAAGAGGGCTACCCGCTCGACATCAGCTACGCGCTCGTGGGTTCGTGCACCAACTCGTCCTACGAAGACATCGGGCGTGCCGCACACGTCGCGCGTCAAGCCAAGGCCGCGGGCCTCACGGTGAAGACGCCACTACTGATCACGCCGGGTTCCGAACAGGTGCGCGCCACGATCGAGCGCGACGGTCTCCTCGAGGATCTCGAAGCGATCGGTGCAACGGTGCTCGCCAACGCGTGTGGTCCGTGCATCGGACAGTGGCAGCGCGACGACATCGAGAAGGGTGAGGTGAACACGATCGTCTCGTCGTTCAACCGCAACTTCCCGGCGCGCAACGACGGCAACGCGTCGACGTTGTCGTTCATCGGTTCACCGGAAACGGTCACCGCGATGGCGCTCACCGGTCGCCTCGACGTCGACTTCGTGCGCGAGCCGGTCGTCGGACCCGATGGCACTTCGGTGCAGCTCGAGGCGCCCGAGGCCGATCAGCTCCCGGCGAAGGGCTTCGATCCCGGCGAGTCGGGCTTCCTCGCGCCGGCCGCCGACCCGTCGGGCGTCGCCGTGGTCGTGAGCCCCACATCGGATCGGCTGCAGTTGCTGGACCCGTTCGATGCATGGGACGGCAACGACTACGAGGGATTGCGCGTGCTGATGAAGGCGGTGGGGAAGTGCACCACCGACCACATCTCACCGGCCGGGCCGTGGCTCAAGTACCGCGGCCACCTCGACAACATCTCCGGCAACCTCTTCATCGGCGTGAACAACGCATTCCACCTCGACGAAGCGGGCACGGGAATCGACGTGCGCGATGGGTCGGTGGCGTCGTTGCCCGACCTCGCTCGTTCGTACAAGGGCGACGGCATCGCGTGGGTCGCGATCGGCGACGAGAACTACGGCGAAGGATCGTCGCGTGAGCACGCCGCGATGGAGCCGCGCTTCCAAAACGGCAAAGCGGTGATCGTGCGGTCGTTCGCACGCATCCACGAGGCCAACTTGAAGAAGCAGGGGGTGCTCGCGCTCACGTTCGCCAACCCCGACGACTACGAGCGCGTGCAGGTCGACGACACCATCGACATCGTGGGCCTTGCCGACCTCGCACCGG
>JBEVLJ010000183.1:0-3700 GCA_040509195.1 Acidimicrobiia bacterium | reverse complement strand
CACCGGCGTGCAGCAGCGCGACAACCGCACCATCACGTCGTCGAGGCCTTCGACGTGCACACCCGTGGCCCGCCGCTTGTTCTCCCGCGCGCGTTGCGGCGGTCGGGCGGTGGTGACGGGCAGTTGCTCCTCCCCACCACGCAACTCCCGCGCCAAGCGCTGCACGATGGCCTTCGCCGACACGTGGCCTTCACCGACTGCGGCGTGCAGCGCGTCGAGATCGGCGTAGTGCATCGACGCCGCGACCTCGCGCAGCGAGTTCGACGACGCCAGCTTCTGCACCGGCAGCCCTTCCTTGCGCAAGGCCTTCGCCAGTTCCTCACGCCCGGTGTCGATGGCGTCGACGCGGCGTTCACGCGAGAACCACTGGCGGATCTTCGTGCTCGCACGTGGCGTGCGCACGAACTGCAGCCAGTCGCGACTCGGCCCCGCGCCTTCCACCTTCGACGTGAAGATCTCGATGGTGTCACCCGACGCCAACGACGAATCGAGCGGCACCAACCGACCGTTGACCCGCGCGCCGATGCACCGGTGGCCGACGTCGGTGTGGATCGCGTACGCGAAGTCGACAGGCGTGGCGCCCGACGCGAGGGTGATCACCTTGCCCTTGGGCGTGAAGACGAACACCTCGTCGTACTCGAGGTCGATCTTCAACGACTCCATGAACTCGCTGGGGTCGCTCGTCTCCTGTTGCCAATCGACCATGCGCTGCAGCCAGAGCAGGTCGTCGGCGGGCTCGCGCTCCTTGTAGCCCCAGTGGGCGGCGATGCCGTACTCGGCGCGACGGTGCATCTCCTGCGTTCGAATCTGCACCTCGACGGCCTTGCCGGTGGGGCCGATCACGGTGGTGTGCAACGACTGGTACAGGTTGAACTTGGGCATCGCGATGTAGTCCTTGAAGCGCCCTTGCACCGGACGCCACATCGCGTGGATGGAACCGAGCGCGGCGTAGCAGTCCTTCACCTGGTCGACGACGACGCGCACCCCCACCAGATCCTGCACGTCGTCGAACTGCTTGCCCCGCGTGATCATCTTCTCGTAGATCGACCAGTAGTGCTTCGGACGACCGGTGACGTCGGCCTCGATGTGCAGCTCGTCGAGCCGTGCGCGCAACTCTTCGAGCACGGTGTGCAGGAACTGTTCGCGCTCCGGCGCCTGCACCGACACCATCTGCTCGATCTCGGCGTAGCGCTGCGGATACAGCGTGGCGAACGCGATGTCTTCGAGCTGCCACTTCACGTCGGCGATGCCGAGACGATGCGCGAGCGGCGCATAGATGTCGAGTGTCTCCTGCGCGATGCGCTTCTGCTTGAACTCCGGAAGGGATGCGAGCGTGCGCATGTTGTGCAGACGGTCGGCGAGCTTGATCAACAGGACGCGGATGTCTTTCGCCATCGCGACGAGCATCTTGCGCAGCGTGGCTGCCTGCTGCGCTTCCTTGGAATCGAACTGCAGACGATCGAGTTTGGTGACGCCGTCGACGATGCGCGCGACCTCGATGCCGAGGAGCGTTTCGATCTCCTCGCCGGTGACGCTGGTGTCTTCGACCGCGTCGTGGAGCAGCGCGGCTGAGAGGGTGACGTCGTCGAGACCGAGGTCGGCGAGGATGAGCGCGACCCCGAGGGGGTGGGTGATGTAGGGCTCGCCCGAGCGCCGTACCTGCTCAGCGTGCGCGGTGCGCGCGAGCTCGAAGGCGGTTTCGATCATCGTGGTGTCGCTGCGGCGATGGCGCTCGGCGTAGAGCTGCACGAGCGGCGCGACTTCCACGTCGACGTTGTGATGACGGCGCCAGGGCAGCACGGATCGACGATCGGTGCGGACCTCGATCTTCGAGTCAACCGTGCTCATCGGTATCACGAAGTCTACCGACGCGCGCGCGTGTCACAGTGCGGCGTTGGAGCGCGCGGCCTCGACGCCTCGACTGAACCCGGGTGCTTCAGACGTGACAAGGTTTCCTTCATGACGGAGGGCGCGGCCCCGGCGCACAACCACGTCGCCGGCTGCACGGTGGCGACCCGGAACTACCTGTCCGACGCCCGGCTCGCGGCCCAGTCCTTCGTCGAACACCACCCTGGATCCCGCTTCATCATCCTCGTCGTCGACGGCGACGACATGCCGCCGGCAGACTGGTCACATCGCGACGTCGAGGTGGTCACGCCCTCCGAGGTGGGACTCGACCGCGACGAATTGCTCAGCATGGCGGCCATCTACAACCCAACCGAGCTGGCCTGCGCGCTCAAGCCGTGGGCGCTCCGCCGCGCCCTGACCCACGCCGAGGTGGCCATCTACATCGACGGCGACGTCGAGATCTTGGCCCCCATGTCGGAGCTCATCGACGCCGGGCGCGACCACGCCGTGGTCCTCGTTCCCCACGTCCTGGAGCCGATGCCCCGCGACGGGCGACTGCCCGACGAGATGACGTTGCTCGGAGCGGGGATCTACAACGGCGGCCTGGTGGCGTGTGGCCCTGGTTCGGAGCCATTCTTGGCTTGGTGGGACGTGCGCCTGCGGCGGGATTGCCTCTTCCAGCCCGATCTCAGGCTCCTCGCCGACCAGCGCTGGCTCGACTTCGTCCCCGCCTTGTTCGACCACCACATCCTGCGGGACCCGACCTACGACGTGGCCTACTGGAACCTGCACGAGCGCCCAACGGCCTGGCTCGACGGCCGGCTCTGCGTGGGTGACCGGCCGGTGCGCTGCTTCCATTACTCCGGCCTCACCGATGCACGGCCCTGGCTCTTGAGCGAGTGGACGGCCGACCGACCCCGGGTGACTCTGGCCCACCAGCCCGCCGTGGCCCAGCAGTGCCGAGCCTGGCTCGAGCGGCGCCGCGCCGTCGGGACCGAAGCCGACCGAGCCCTCGGCTACCACTGGGCTCACACTGCTCGCGGCGTCGCCCTCGACGGCCGGGCACGCTGGCTCTTCCGCTCCGCGCTCCTCACGGCGGAAGCCGATCCCACCGGACTCACGCTTGCTCCGCCTTCCCCCTTCGCCTCCGACGGTGGCGAAGCCTGGGAGACCTGGCTGCGGCGCCCGGAGGAAGGGAACGGCGTCGGGCGCTACCTCCAGCAGCTCTGGAACGAAGCCGCCTACTTCCAATTGCGGTTCCCGGAGGTCCCCGGGGCCGACCGGGCCGCCTTCCTGGCCTGGGTCGACAGCCCGGCCGCCGACGAGGCCGCCATTCCCGCCGCCTTCCGTCCTCGATCCGAGGAGCTGCACGTGACCGACGCTGACACCCCAGCCCCGCCTCCTCACGTCCCCCCGACGCCGGCAGCGGCCGCTCCACTCCCCCTCGCCGACCTGGACCGGGCCCAGCGGGCACTCGACCCATCGGCACGCAAGGAGCCCGGCACGGTGGGCAGGGTGGTCGATCGACTGTTGGGCGGCCGCGACGAGCGCTCCGCCGAGGCCACCACCGCCCTGGTTGATGCCGTCGCTGACCTGGCACAACGAGTGGCCGACCTGGCCCAACTGGTGGCTGAGCAGTCCGGTCAGCTCGACCGAGCCGGCGACACCGTCCACGAGCACGAGCAACGGGCCGACGAGCTTGCCCGGCGGCTCGGTGCGGTGGAGTCGGACCTGACCTCGACCCGCGGCGACCTCGGCGGGGCGCTCGAACAGGACCGCATCACCGCCGCCATCATGGCCGACGCCGAGCAGCGTCTGACCGAAGAGCTGCATGATCTCCGGCGCCGCGTGG
>JBEVLJ010000182.1:0-4111 GCA_040509195.1 Acidimicrobiia bacterium | reverse complement strand
ACGAGCCCGCGCACGAGATCCGCCGCATCGCCGACGAGCTCGTGGTACTCGCCGCGGAACGGCACGATGCGCACGTCGGGATGTGCGCCGAGGTGTTGCTTCGCGACTTCGTCGGCGTGCAGTCCCGCGCAGTTCACGACGAGCGCGCTGCGCACGACCCCTCGCGCGGTCTCGACGACGATGCCGTCGTCGAGCTCGGTGATCGCGTCGACGCGATCCCCGAACTGCAGATCGGCCCCCGCGGCACGCAGCGACTCGGCGAGCGCTTCTGACACCTTCGCGAAGTCGACGATGCCGGTGTCGGGCACGTGCAGCGCGGCCACGCCGCGCACGTGCGGCTCCAATTCCCGCAAACGCTCCAGGCTGATGCGCCCGGCGTTCACACCGTTGGCCTCGGCCCGCCGTTCCAACTCGGCGAGCCGCGGCAGCTCACGCGGATCGACGGCAACGATCACCTTGCCGCAGCGCTCGAACGGCACGCCGTGGCCGGAGCAGAACTGCTCCATCGCGAGGCGACCCGCCACCGCCGTCGACGCCTTCAACGAGCCGGGGCGGTAGTAGATGCCGGAATGGATCACGCCGGAGTTCCGGCCCGTCTGATGGCGCGCGACCCCAGGTTCCTTCTCCAACAGCGCGAGCCTGAGCTGCGGATGCTCGGTGAGGACGGCGTGCGCGGTGGCAAGACCGACGATTCCCCCGCCGATCACGACGACGTCGTACGCGTCGTTTCCGCTGCGAGCTCCGTTCACCGACGCGACCTCCGACCGTTCACACGTAGCATCCGGGCGATGCGACGCAGCCCAACTTCGCAGCTTCGCGTCGCGGTGGACGGTACTCCGTTGCTCGGCGTGCGCACGGGTGTCGGGCACACCGCGGCCGCCACGATCGACGCGCTCTCGACCCGCGACGATCTCGATGTCACCGCATACGCGATCACCTGGCGCGGCCGACGAGCGCTCGCCACCGCGCTGGGCACGGCGGCGCGCACCGCAGTGCGCCCGATTCCCGCCCGCGCCGTGCAGGCCGCGTGGAGACGGATGAACGCGCCCCGCATCGAGTGGTGGACCGGCCCGGTCGACGTGGTGCACGGCACCAACTACGTGGGTCCACCGGCACGGGTGCCGGTGCTCGTGTCGATCTACGACGTCACGTTCGCCATCAACCCCGAGCTCGCGGCACCGAACCACAACGTCGAGCTCATTCGTCGCGCGCTCGACCGCGGCGCCATGGTGCACACGAACAGCGAGCACGTGTCAGCCCTGGTGGGCGATGTGTTCGGCATCAGCGCCGACCGCGTCACCTGCGTCTATCCCGGGCTGCTCACGACCGGCGCGGGAGACGCCGAACGAGGGCGTGCGCTCACCGGCGCGGAGCGTTACGCCTTGTTCCTCGGCCAGCTCGGCCCGCGCAAGAACGTGGTGCAACTCGTGCGCGCGTTCGACGCCGTGGCCGGAGACGACCCCGCCGTGCACCTCGTGCTCGCCGGGCCCGACGGTGACGACTCGCCCAACGTCGCCCACGCGATCGGCGCCGCCACGCACGGCGATCGCGTGCACCGTCTCGGCTACGTGTCGAGTGCCGAGCGGCTCGACTTGCTCGCCGGCGCCAGCGTGTTCACGTTCCCGTCGCTCGACGAGGGCTTCGGTCACCCACCGCTCGAAGCCATGCAGGCCGGCGTGCCCGTGGTCGCGGCCGACGCCGGCTCGTTGCCCGAGGTGCTCGGCGACGCGGCACTCCTCGTCGCACCCACCGACACCGATGCGCTCGCGGCGTCGATCACCCGCGCATTGCTTCCCGACGTTGCCGCCGATCTCGTCACGCGCGGCCATGCCCAAGCCGCGCGCTATCGCTGGGATCGGTGCGCCTCGGAGCTGTCCGACCTGTACCACCGCCTCGCGAGCGGCACGACCGAGGCGAGCTGAGCGTGCGCTCGCTCATCACCGGAGCAGACGGATTCGTCGGACGTCACCTCGCCCGACACCTGCGCGACGAGGGCGACGACGTCGTCGAGATCGACGTGCACGGAGCCGGCGAGCTGGACATCACCGACCGCGAAGCGCTCATCGCGCACGTCGGCGCGCTCATGCCTGACGCGATCTATCACTTGGCTGCGCGCTCACACGTCGGCGAATCGTGGGGTCGTGATTCCGACGTCGTGCGCGTCAACGTGCACGGCACCGCGAACGTGCTCGACGCCGCGCGCGCCGCCAACGTGCACCGCGTCGTCGTCGTCGGGAGCTCAGAGCAGTACGGCGTCGTCGCGCCGCACGAGATCCCGCTCACCGAGCGCGCACCGCTGCGCCCGGTGTCGCCCTACGCGCAGACGAAGACCGAAGCCGAGGCGCTCGCGCTTCGCGCCGCGGCCGACGGTCTGGGTGTGATCTGCGTGCGCGCGTTCAGCCACACGGGCCCCGGGCAATCGCCACGCTTCCTCGTACCTGCCATCGCGGCGCGCGTGGTTGCGGCCGAGCTCGTGGGCGGCGACCACGAAGGCTCGGGCACGATCGCGGTCGGGCGCACCGACCCGGTGCGCGACTTCTCCGACGTGCGCGACGTAGTGCGCGCCTACCGATCGCTCGTGCTCCGCGGGGAGCCGGGCGAGGTCTACAACGTGTGCTCGGGGATCGGCGTCACGGTCGGCGATCTCGTGTCGCAGGTGCTTGCCCTCGCCACCACGCCGCTCGAGCTCGTCGTCGACCCCGCACTCGTGCGCGACACCGACGTGCCCGTGCTCATCGGCGACCACACGCGCATCACGAGCGCCACGGGATGGCGTCCGCAGATTCCACTCCACCAGACCCTGCACGACGTGCTCGCGCACACACGCGGTCAGGTCACCTGACGATCGAGCCACCCGAGCAGGGTCGCGATCGCGCGCGGATCGTGGCGCAGTCGGTGGCCGGCGCCATGCACCAGACGCAACTCGGCGTTCGCGCCGCCCGAGTCGACCAGGGCGCGTGCGTCATCCACCGGGACCTCCACATCATCGACGCCGTGCAGCACGAACAGCGGACGTCCGTCGAAGTGGCGGGCGCCTTCCACGGCGTCGACGCGCGCCACTTCGCGCACCCACGCGGATCGATCGGTTGGAAAGTCGGGCGAACGGATCATTCCGATGCTGCGAGCGTGTTCGAGCAAGTGCCCGGGGTCGCGCGCCCAGTCGAGCAGCGTGCTCGGTGCTGCGATCGTGGCGACGCCATGCACGAGGCGGTCCGCGCTCGCTTCCACCACCGCGAACGTTCCTCCGTGACCGAACCCGACGGTGTAGACGCTGCGCACGTCGTCGCGCGCGTGCAGCACGCGCACCGCGGCGCGGATGTCGTCGAGCCACCCGCGAGCGGAGAAGTCGCCTTCGGACGTGCCGGTACCGCGAAAATTGAACGTGAGCACGTGCCAACCCGTCTCCTGCGAGATGCGATCGGCGAGATCGGGATACGTGTTCCCGACGGCCGATGCCCCGCGCGGATCGTTGGGCAGTCCGTGGCACAACACCAGCCCGAGCGACCGCATGGGCGGCGGCGGGACGGAGAGGTGTGCGGAGAGGCGGAGGTCGCCGGAGAGGATGCTGTCGTCCATGTCCGACGTATTGTGGCTGCGTGGCACCCGCGTACAAGGAATGGGCGACGATCGTGCACGCACTGCTCACGGGCGAGCAGGTGCTCGACGTGCGCAAGGGCGGAATCCGCGAGGAGGGCAGGCACTTCTCGGTGCAGGCCACTCGCTTCTGGCTCTACCCCACCGCCGAGCACCAGAAGCCGGAGCTGCTCAAGGAGCCGTACCGCCACTGGATCGATCTGGCGCACGCCGCGCCCGTGGGTGAGGCGATCACGTTGGAGGGCTGGGCCGACCTCGTGCGCGTCGCCACGATCACGGAACCGTCCCAGCTCGACGCCATCGCCTCGAAGCTGGTGTGGACCCCCGACTACGCGGCGTCGCGTCTCGGATGGAAGAAGCGCGACCCCTTGCACGTGTTCGCGCTGCGTGCGCATCGCTTGCTCGAGGCCATCACGGTGCCATGGAGCGAGGCGTACGGCGGATGCACGTCGTGGGTCGAGCTCGACGGTCTCCCGAGCGATCCTGCGTCACTGCCGAGCGAGCCCGCGCTGTCCGA
>JBEVLJ010000181.1:0-10820 GCA_040509195.1 Acidimicrobiia bacterium | reverse complement strand
GCAGTGCTCGGGTTGCGCGCGGAGCCGGGCGACGATCCGCTGCACGGCGCGGACGTGATCGTGCGCGGCCGCTTCGAGAACCAGCGCCTCGCCGTCGTGCCGATGGAGGGTGCGGCAGTTGCGATGGTGCCGGGCGACGACGGCCTCGGTCACTCACTCACCGTGCACGTCGGCGTGCAGATGCCCCACATGGTGCGCATGGCCGCCGCGAACATGTGTGGCATCGAGATGGACCAACTCCGCGTCATCGCACCGCACGTCGGCGGCGCCTTCGGCGCAAAGCACTGGACGCCGGAAGCGAATGTCGTCCTGGCGCTGGTCGGAGTTCACGGTCAACCGATTCGTTGGATCGAGTCGCGCTCCGAGAACCTCGTCACGATGACGCACGGCCGTTCGCAGGTGCAGTACGTGGAGCTCGGGCTCAAGCGCGACGGCACGATCGTCGGCTTGCGTTGCCGTGTCGTCGCCGACACGGGCGCGTACCCGGGTTTCGGCGGCATGCTCGCGCAGGGCTCGACGCGTCTCATGTCGCAAGGCACCTACAAGATCCCGAAGATTCGCTTCGAGGTGAACACCGTCGTCACCAACGGCACGCCGATGGGTGCGTACCGCGGCGCCGGGCGCCCCGAGGCCTCCGCGATGTTGGAGCGCATCATCGACATGGCGGCCGACGAGCTGGGGATGGATCCGGTCGCGCTGCGTCGTCACAACATGCTCACGCCCGACGAGTTCCCGTACACCACCGTCACCGGCGCGACCTACGACAGCGGCAACTACGACGCATCGCTCACCAAGGCACTCGAGCTCGCAGGTTACGACGAGCTCCTCGCGGAGCAGGCGGCGCGCCGCGAGCGCGGCGACGTGAAGCAACTCGGCATCGGTGTCGCGGTGTACGTGGAGACCACAGGTGGTGCGGGCAGCGAGTTCTCGTCGATCGACGTGCATCGCGACGGGTCGGCCACCTTGAAAGCGGGAACGTCGGCGCACGGCCAGGGTCACGCGACTGCGTTCTCGCAGATCGTCGCGGGCGAGCTCGGCATCCCGCTCGAGCAGATCACCTACGTCCAGTCCGACACCGCGCTCGTCGCGCGCGGTGGGGGCACGGGCGGATCGCGGTCGCTGCAACTCGGCGGCAGCTCGGTGCTCGAGGTCTCGCGCCTGATGCGCGACAAGGTGAAGGAGCTCGCGGCCGAGATGCTCGAAGCGTCGGCCGACGACATCGTGTTCTCCGACGACGGGAAGGTCGGCGTTGCCGGCGTCCCCGCGACCGCACTCACCTGGGCGGAGCTCGCGAGCGAGGCCGACGACCACGGCGATCCGCTCAGCATCCAGCACGACTTCAACCAGTCGGGTTCCACGTTCCCGTTCGGCGCGCACGTGGCCGTCGTCGAGATCGACACCGACACCGGCAAGGTCGTGCCGCTGCGTCACATCGCGGTCGACGACTGCGGCACCATTCTCAATCCGATGCTGGTCGACGGTCAGGTGCACGGCGGGCTCGCGTCGGGCATCTCGCAGGCGTTGTGGGAGAAGTTCGTCTACGACGACGACGGCAACCCGCTCACGTCCACGCTTGCGGAGTACCCGATGCCGAGTGCTGCGGAGCTCCCGTCGTTCGAGTCGTCACACACCGAGACACCGTCGCCGCTCAACCCGCTCGGAGCGAAGGGCATCGGGGAGTCGGCCACTGTCGGTTCCACGCCCGCAGTGAACAACGCGGTGGTCGATGGGCTCAGCCACCTGGGCGTGCGTCACCTCGACATGCCGCTCTCGGCCGAGAAGGTGTGGCGAGCGATCCAAGACGCCAAGGCCGGTCGCCCGCCGGCACCGTGGCGTGAGCCGCCGGCTTCGTTCGACGACCTGCTCCCGCCCCTCAAAGTGGAAAAGCCGAAGGACGTCATCCCCGACCTCTGATCGTTCGGGTCAAGCTGGGAGGTTGGCGTCGGCGCGTGGCCGGGTGAGCGACGCGAGCTCGTCGACGAGGAGCGGCACGACGTCGTGCCAGTCGGCGACGATGCCGATGTCGGCGGCGCCAAACACGAGCGCATCGGGGTCGGGGTTGATCGCGAGCACGGTGCCCGCGGCGCGCACGCCGACCATGTGGTTGAACTTGCCGCTCGCGCCGATCGACACGAACAGCCGCGGCGCGATCGTGACGCCCGTGATGCCGATCTGACGAGCGCGTGGGAGCCACCCGTTGTCGGTGACCTTGCGTGTCGCGCCGAGCTCGGCGCCGAGCGTGTCGAGCAGCTCGTCAAGCGCCGGGTATTCACTCGGGTCGACGCCCCTGCCGACGCCGATCACGACGCGTGCTTCCGCCATCGTGTCGATGTCGTCGTCGCGCGTGCGGGCCAACACCTTGACGCGGCTCGTGCGATCGATGATGCCGTTGGACTCGCCGATCGCGACGTGCGCCCGTGGTTGCAGTGTGGCGAGCATGCCGCTGCGCACCGTGACGAGCTGTACCGGGGACGACGTACCGATGGCTGCGACGAGTTGACCGCCGAACGCGGGCTTCCACGCGCACACTCGGCGTTCGTCGTCGACCTCGAGGGCGACGGCATCGCCCATGAGCCCGGCCGACAATCGTGCCGCGACACGTGAACCCACTTCGCGCCCCCACGCGGTGCTGGGCACCAGTACCGCCCACGGCTCGACGCGCGCGCACCATGCGCCCACCGCGTGCGCGACGTCTTCTTCGACGCTGTCGAATGCGAAACGCACCGAGGCATCGGCGCCCCACGACGCGAGCTCGCTGGTCGCCAGGTCGTCGAAGCTGAGCGCAACGACGTGCCCGTCGATCGTGGTGGCGAGCTCGGCGGCCGCGCCGAGCAGTTCGCGCGTGACGTGACGGCGGTCGGGTTCGACCACGACCGCAACCGCGGGTCCGGTGACACCTCGCGAGCGCGGGACCGACGCGCCGTCGCCGGCGAGATCGAACGCGGCATCGAGCGCGCCACGTTGCGCGAGAAGCGCAACCGCGGTGTTCACCTGCTTCGCCACAGGACCCGCGAGCACGACCTGTTCGCGCACCACTTCGTGGACGCGCACGCCGCCGACCCACGTGGGGCTTGCGGCGGCGCCCCACGGGCCAGGGCCGAGCGCAGCCGCGGAGCAGGCACGGATCAAGTCGGCGGGCACCGCGGCCCGCCCGGGTGGGTCGACCTTGCAGGGGTCGATGAGACGCTCGGCGGTGGAGAGGACCGCAGGGAGGGCCACCTCGGCCTGCACCCACCCGTCGTCGTGCTCACAGCGTGCTGACACCACGCCGTCTTCGACGTGCAGGAGCCGTACGCCGGTGAGGAAGGGGAGTCCGATGAGCTCGGCCAGCTCGGGCCCGACCTGTCCGGTGTCGCTGTCGACGGAGTTGCGTCCGACCAACACGAGGTCGAACGGCTCGAGCTGGCCGATCGCGGCGGCGAGGGCCTGGGCGGTAGCCAGCGTGTCGGAGCCCGCGAACGCGGGGTCGGTCACGAGCACGCCGTCGGCCGACACGTCGCGTTCGAGCGCCCATGCGATCGCTTCGCGCAAGGTGTCTTCGGCGCTCGGCGGGCCGAGGGTGATGAAGGTGCACGACCCGTCGGTGCGGTCGGCGAGCTCCACCGCCTGCGACACCGCGCGCCGGCAGTAGGGGTTCATCTCGAGGTCGAGGCCATCGCGCTTGAGGCGACCGTCGGGCCCGAGCTCCATCTCCTCGAAGGCGGGGATCTGCTTCACGAGCGCGGCGATACGCATGACCGCTCACGCTATCCCGACGATCCGGGGACGACCGGGGTGAGCCTAGGGTTCGCCCATGAGCGTGCTCGACCGCGTCGTGCCGATCGACAAGCGCGCGTTCGCCATGTTCCGCTCGCACTTCTGGGAGATCGTCCTCGTGTCGGCGGTGGTCTTCGCTCCGTTGTCGCTGTTCTCGGCGCTCATGAACCACCAAGCCGAGGAGTGGATCGAAGATTCCGGCTCCCGCGCCGCGATCGGTGTGCTCGCGTTCGTCGCGACGTCGCTCGCGATGTGGGGCTACGCACTGTGCTCCGGGCTCCTCGACAAGATGGTCGTCGGTCCGGCGTTCGGTCACCCCGAAGTTTCGCTGAAGACCGCGTTGCGCACGTTGCCGTACCTCCGCCTCGTCACGCTCGACGTGCTGACCGCGGCCGTGATCGCGATCGCACTCACACTGGGTGTCGTGCCCGGACTCGTGTTGTTCACGTTCATCGCGCTCGCTCCGCCGCTCATGGTGTCGGAGCATCGCGGGGTCATGTCATCGCTGCGCCGTTCGGTGTCGCTCGTGCGTCAAGCGTTCTGGCTCACGCTGCTGGTGGTCACGCTGCCGGTGTTCGTGGAGCACGAGATCTTCGCCGCGGTCGAGGTGCTGTTCGACCTGCCGCTCGCCGCGTTGTGGCTCGCGCACCTCGGTGCCTCGGTGTTCGTGCTCGCGATCGTCGTGCTCTGCGAGATCACGCTCGCCTTCACCCTCGTGGAGCAGGAGCGCGCACGCGCCACGTCGGACTCCGGGGGCGAGGAGCCGACGCAGCGTCCTACGCTCCCCGGTTCACGGACCTCGATGGGGAGCACCACATGTCGGAACGTGCACGCGGATGGGTGATGGTCGTGACGGGTCTCCTCGTGATGGGGCTCAACGTGGTCGAGGTGGCTGACCGCGGATCGTCGACGTGGAACTTCCTCACGATCGCGGTGGGCGCGTTCCTGCTCTTCTACGGCTTCACCGTGATCGCAAAGCCGCCGGCGCCACCCGCAGCGTGATCCCGACGAGTTCCCGTCACCGAGCGTCGTGACCATGCGCGTCGCGCGCCGCCGACCGCCGTACGCTCCTTCGAACTTGTCGCGACGAGGGGGTCCGTTCCATGCGCGTGTTCGAGAACGTGGTGGCCAGCTTGGCTTCGCTGGCGTTGCTGTTCCTCGTGTTCCTGGTGCTCACGTTCCCGGTCACGTGGTTGTTGATGCTCTTCTTCGGCAACGTGGGTGCCGCGTTGAGCTACTGGGCCGTGCTGCCACTCGGCACGGTGGTGAGCTTGGTCATCGGCGCCGGTTCGAGCAGCGCGTACCGCTACTGACGTCGCCACTGACAGACTCTGGCGTGTGAACCACGCCGTCCTGCTCATCTCGTGCGCCGATCAACCCGGCATCGTCGCGGGCGTCGCCGACTTCGTGTTCCGCCACCGCGGCAACATCGTCGCGGCGGAGCAGTACACCGACCATGCCGACGGCACGTTCTTCCAGCGCGTGGAGTTCGAGCTCGACCAGCTCGACCTTGCGCGCGACCAGATCGAGCCGGCGTTCGCCGAGGTCGCCGAGCGGTTCGCCATGCACATGCAGCTGCGCTTCACCGACGACGCGGCGCGGGTCGGCATCCTGGTGTCGAAGCAGCCCCACTGTCTCGACGACCTGCTGGCGCGATGGCGCACCGGTGAGCTCGGCCCGGCGCAGATCCCCGTGGTGATCAGCAACCATCCCGATCACGAAGCGGCGGTGCACCACGCGGGCGCGGCCTATTCCTTCTTGCCGGTCGGCTCCACGACGCGCGCCGAACAGGAAGAGCAGCTGCTGCGGGTGCTCGCTCGTCATCGCGTCGACGTGGTGGTGCTCGCGCGCTACATGCAGGTGCTGAGCCCGCGGGTGTTGGCGACGTATCCGAACGGGATCATCAACATCCACCACTCGTTCCTCCCCGCGTTCCTCGGCGGCCGTCCGTACCACCAGGCACACGCGCGTGGCGTCAAGCTCATCGGCGCGACGGCTCACTACGCCACCGAGGAGCTCGACGAAGGCCCGATCATCGACCAGGACGTCGCGCGCGTGTCGCACCGCGACTCCGTCGAAGATCTCGCCCGGCGTGGTCGCGACCTCGAGCGTGTGGTGCTCGCGCGAGCCCTGCGCGCTCACCTTCAACACCGAGTGCTCACGCACCGCAACAAGACGGTCGTGTTCGAATAGTTGCCGTTAGGGTGCGATGCATGAAGGTTGGAGACCTCGCACCAGCGTTCGAGCTCGCGGCCGACGACGGCTCCACGATTCGCCTCGTCGACGAGCTCGCTCGAGGACCCGTCGTCCTCTTCTTCTATCCCAAGGCGATGACGTCAGGGTGTACGGCGGAGAGCTGTCATTTCCGTGACCTCGCCGGCGAGTTCGCGGCGGTGGGCGGTCGGCGCCTCGGCATCAGCGCCGACAAGGTGGAGAAGCAACGCGAGTTCAGCGAGAAGCACAACTTCGACTACCCGCTGCTCTCGGATCCCGATCGCGCGGTGGCGAAGCAGTTCGGTGTGAAGCGACCGGGCCCCTTGTTCAACAAGCGGGCCACGTTCGTGATCGACACTGATCGTCGCGTGCTCGCGGCGATCAGCAGCGAGACGAACATGGAGAAGCACGCCGACGAAGCACTCGCAGTGCTGCGCGCGCGATCGTCGTGAAGCTCGCCACCATCCGCGTCGCCACTGGCACGTGCGCGGTGCGCGTCGACGACACCGACGCGGTCGAGATCGACGCGTCCGATGTGGGCGCGTTGTTGGCGAATGCCGACTGGCGACGCATCGCCGAACAGGCCGACGGCGCGCGTCATTCCATCGACGCGCTCGACTACGCACCGTTGGTGCCGCGTCCCGACAAGATCGTCTGCGTCGGGCTCAACTACCGCAAGCACATCATGGAGATGGGTCACCCGATCCCCGAGTACCCCACGTTGTTCGCCAAGTACCGCGCCGCACTGATCGGTGCCCACGACCCGATCACGTTGCCTGCGGTGTCGGAGAACACCGACTGGGAGGGCGAGCTCGCGTTGATCATCGGCGAGCGGGTGCGGAACGCGTCGGACGCCGCTGCCGAACGCGCGATCGCGGGGTACGCGATCTGCAACGACGTGTCGGTTCGTGACTTCCAGAACCGCACGTTGCAGTGGCTCCAAGGCAAGTCGTTCGAGGGCACCACGCCACTCGGGCCGTGGCTCGTGACCCGCGACGAGTCACCGGGGCCGTCGCGCGAGCTCACCACCCTGGTCGATGGCGCGGTGATGCAGCAGGCCGACACTGTGGATCTCGTGTTCGGACCCATCGCGCTGGTGCAGTACATCTCGCAGATCATCACGCTGGAGCCCGGCGACGTGATCTCCACCGGCACGCCCGCTGGCGTGGGTACCGCCCGCACCCCGCCGCGCTTCCTCGCCCACGGCAACCGCCTCGTCACCAGGATCACCGGCCTCGGCGAGCAGATCAACCCCTGTCACCAAGCATCGCTCTGACCGTTGCGCGTCGGCACGAAGCGCGTGTAGGATACCCCCCTACCGTATGTGCCGTCGATGACCAGCGAGGTGGGCCATGCAGGCTGAACGGGATGCGATCCAGAACCGCCTGCGGCGGATCGAAGGCCAGGTACGTGGTCTGCAGCGCATGGTCGACGAAGACACGTACTGCATCGACATCCTCACGCAGATCTCGGCGACGAGCCGCGCCCTCCAGGGTGTGGCGCTCGAGCTGCTCGACAGCCACCTCGACCACTGCGTGCGGGAGGCGATCAACACCGGTGGTCCCGAGGCCGACGCCAAGGTGGCGGAAGCGTCGGCGGCGATTGCACGGTTGGTGAAGTCCTGAACGTGCTCGACGACATCTGGCAGAGCCTCCGTGAAGGCTTCTTCATGTTCTGGGAGACGCTCTGGCCGCTGATCCTCGGCTTCACGCTCTCCGGCGCGGTGCAGGCGTTCGTGCCGCGCGAGCGCATGGACGAGATGATGGGCGACCATCGCCCGCGGGCGGTGGGGCGATCGAGCGGGCTCGGCATGGTGTCGTCGTCGTGTTCGTACGCCGCGAGCGCGATGGGGAAGTCACTCTTCCAGAAGGGCGCCGACTTCGTCACCGCGATGATCTTCATGTTCGCGTCGACCAACCTCGTGCTCGAGCTCGGCATCGTCCTGATCGTGCTGATGGGGTGGCAGTTCGCGGCCGCGGAGTTCGTGGGCGGGGCGATCATGATCGTGCTGCTCGCGCTCACCGGATCCTGGGTGATCTCGAAGCAGCGCGCCGAGCGCGCGCGAGCTCGACTGCAGTCGGGACAGATGGGCGGCCACGACCACAGCGCGATGGTCGGCGTGAGTGACGAACGCCAGGCCGAACTCGAGCACACGTCGTGGTCGGTGAAGCTGCGCTCGAAGGCGGCGTGGTCCGACGCCGCGAGCTACTCCGTTGCCGACGCGACGATGCTGCGCCGCGAGCTCGTGATCGGATACGTCGTCGCCGGCGCGCTCACCGTGATGGTGTCGCAGGAGACGTGGAACAGCCTGTTCTTCACCGGCCACGGGTTCTGGACCACCTTGCAGAACGTGATCGTTGGTCCGTTCATCGCGATCATCAGCTTCGTGTGCTCGATCGGCAACGTACCGATGGCCGCGGCGCTGTGGCACGGGGGCATCAGCTTCGGTGGTGTGATCGCGTTCATCTTCGGCGACCTGATCACGATCCCGCTGCTGCTCGTGTATCGCAAGTACTACGGCGGTCGGATCGCACTGCGGATGCTCGCGTGGTTCTGGGTGATCATGTCGACGGCCGGGCTCGTCACCGAGCTCCTGTTCGACGCCGCCGGCCTGATCCCGACGGATCGGTCGATGACGATGGTGCCGACGCACTTCGAGTGGAACTACACCACGTTCCTCAACATCGCGTTCATCGCGATCGGCGCGTACCTCTACTGGTTGTCGCGCAACCAGCAGCGACTCGGCGGCGGCGCGGGCTACGCGATCGATCCGATCTGCGGCATGCAGGTGCAGATCGCGAATGCGCCCGCGCACATGACACGCGACGGCGTGGACCACTGGTTCTGCTGCGACGGCTGCGCGAGGAAGTTCGCCATCGCAGGCACGAGCGACGGCTGAGTCCGTCGACGCGTCAGACGAGCAGGTCGGCATTCTCCTCGGCGAGCAACACGCTGTCGAGCAAACCGGGAAAGCGTGCCTCGAGGTCGTCACGCCGCAAGGTGTAGTAGCGGCGCGTGCCGTCCACCTGCGCGCGCACCACACCTGCCTCGCGCAACACCTTCAGGTGGTGACTTCCGGTCGACTTGCTCACGGTGAGCGGGATCTCCGCGCAACACAGCGCGCCGTCGGCGTCGTCGAGGATGCGCACCAATCGAAGCCGCACGGGATCGCCCAACGCCTGCAGCACATCGATCACTTGGATCGCGTCGCGCTCGGGATACTCCAGCTCGCGCTCGAGCGGGGTCATGTGGCCGGCACGGGCATGTCGGTGTCGACGACCGCGTCGACGGGTTCCGTGGCGCTCGGTCGGAGCAGCCAGTACACGAGGCCCGACGCGATGACCACGACCACCATGCCGACGAGCAACGTGGTGCCGAACGCGTTCACGTAGGCCTCTCGCGCCGCGTCGGCGAGCGCGCTGCCGGAACGACCACCGAGCGACGCCGCGTCGCGCAGTGCGTCAGCCAGCGAATTGGGCTGCGCGCCGAGGTGTGCGACGTTGCCGAGCGACGAGCGGAAGCCCGACGCCACCAAGCTGCCCAGCACCGCGACGCCGAGCGCACCACCGAGCTCACGGGTGGTGTCGTTCACCGCCGAGCCGACGCCGGCTTTGTGCAATGGCAGCGCTCGCATGATCGCACCCGTCGACGGAGCCGTCGTGACGCCCATGCCGGCAGCTTGGATCATCAATGCGATCGCGAAGAACCAGTACGGACTGGTGGTGGTGCTGAACGACATGAGGGCCAAGCTCACGCCCGCGACGAGCAAGCCGATGCTCACCACGCGGCGTTGTCCGAAACGCTCGACCAACTTCGCCGACTGCGTGGTCGACACCATGTACGCGATCGCCCACGGCAACATGCGCACTCCGGTGCTCAGCGGGCTGTAGTCGCGCACGAACTGCATGTACTGGGCGATGATGAAGTAGGTGCCAAACATCGCGAAGAACACCAGCGTGATCGTGGTGGTCGCGGCCGTGAAGCGCGGGTTGCGGAAGAAGCGCAGGTCGAGCATGGGCTCCTTGGTGTGGAATTCCCAGGCGATGAACCCGCCGAGGATCACGATCGCCGCCGCAAAGGTGAGCAAGGTCTGGGTGGAGCCCCAGCCGTGGTCGGGCGCTTCGATGATGCCGTACACCAGCGCGCTCAGGCCCGCGATCGACAGCAGCGCGCCGAACGGGTCGAGTGGCGCGTGCAGGTGTTCGCGGCTCGCAGGGATGAGGATGAAGCCGACGATCAGCGCCGCGATCACCACGAACACGTTGATCAGGAAGATCGATCCCCACCAGAAGTGCTCGAGCAACGCGCCGCTGATCACACCGCCCATCGCGACGCCGAGGCCGGCGAACCCAGCCCAGATCGCGATGGCGCGCGGGCGCTCGTCGGGCGGGAACACGTGGGCGAGGATCGACAACGTGGCGGGCATCACGAATGCGGCGCCGAGGCCCATGACCGCGCGTGCCGCGATCACGCCCTCGGCCGTGGTCGACATCACCGCATAGGCCGACGCGAGCCCGAACACGATGAGCCCGCCGTTGAGTGCGAGCCGTCGTCCGTAGCGGTCGCCGAGGCTGCCGGCGGTGAGGAGGAGGCCGGCGAACACGAGGCTGTACGCGTCGACGATCCACTGCAGTGCACTCGACTCGGCGTGCAGGTCGCGGGCCAACGTGGGGAGGGCGACGTTGAGGCTCGAATTGGCCATCACGATCATCACGAGGCTGATGCAGAGGACGCCGAGCGTCCACCAGCGTCGCTCGTACTCGCGGTCCGTGGCGGCCTGCTCGGCGTCGAGCTCGAGTTGGAAGGCGTCCTCGTGTGGGACCTTCGGCGTGCGCGCCGGGGTGGGGGTT